>NZ_QUAC01000169.1 GCF_003389455.1 Streptomyces inhibens
CCCGGGGCACGGCTCATGCCGCGCCCCGGGCCGGGCCCGTTTGTGTGCGGGGCGGCGCCGGGGTTGCGCTGCCGGGCGGCGCTGCTTCGTGTGCCGGGGCGGCGCCCGTTCGCGTGGCGGGGCCGTACCGGTGCGTGTGCCGGCTCGCCGCGCCCTTGGGTGCCCCGCCCCGTGCCCCTTTCTGTGTGCATTTCTGTGTGCATTTCTGGGCGGACGCGCGTAGCTGGAGGCATGGAGTGAAGAAGATGTGCGGGGCCAATGGCGGCCAGGTGATGCGCCTGTCAGGTGCGCTCCCCGTGCCGTACGGTTTCTGCAGATGAGAGAAACACCCCGCTCGCAGGGGACTGCGGGCGACGCCCGGTCGGCGCTTCCCCGGCTCCGATCAGGCCGTGCCCTCGCGCACAACACCGGAACTTCTGGTTCCGGGAATCCTCACCGATCGGATGTCCGCCCGCCCCACACCCCCCGGGGCGCGCGGGACACCGGTCAGCGCGGCCGCCTCGGAACCACCCCCCCTGTTCCGAGGCGGCCGACCCTTTTTCCGGGTTCTGTCCCCGGCCCCCGCCGTTTCTCGCCCCTGTCTGCCGGCCTGCTCTGCGCGCTGTTCTTCGCCGCGATCACCTGGCAGGTGGCGGACCACGGCCCGCTGCGCACCCTCGACGAACGGCTCGGCCGCACGATTGCCGCCGGCGGCATCGGCATCCCCTCCGGGCTCGCCGAGTTCTTCGCCGATCTCGGCAATACGGTCGTCGCGCTGCCGGTGCTGGCGGTCGTCATGGTGTGGGCCGGGTGGCAGGGATGGCGGGTGCGGCACGGACGGCAGGGACAGGGCGGTGAGAAGGGGGATCGGGGGGCCGGCGACGGTGGCGCCTCCGTGCGGTGGTGGGTGCCGTCGCTCGCCGCCGGACTCGCGCTCGCCGTGGTGCCCGCGTTGGTCGTCCCGCTGAAGCTGTGGCTCGCCCGGCCGGGCCCGCCGCAGATGGCCGGCGGTGCGCACGACGGCTTCTATCCGTCGGGCCATGGCGCCACGGCGGCCGTCGCGTACGGCGTGGCCGCGCTGTTGCTGACCCGCGGCCGGCGGCGGACGCGGGCGGACCGCCCGGCCACCGGCGCGCTCACGCTCGCGGTCGCTGCCGGGGTCGTCCTGCTCAACGTCGGCGTCGGCATCGGGCTGGTACGCAGGGGCTATCACTGGCCGCTGGATGTGCTCGGCAGCTGGTGCCTGGCCGGGGTGCTGCTCGCAGTGTGGTGCGCGGTGTGCGACGGGTGGTCGGGCGCCGGCGCCAGCAGGAGCGGGAATCGCAGCAAGAGCGGGAATCGCAGTAAGACGCAGTAGGAGTGGGAAACACAGCAGGAACGGGACGGGGTCGCGTCCAGCAGGGTGAGTGGATTCCCGGATGGCGGAGGCGAGCAACGACTTATCGCTGCACGTGGGGGCGTGCGGCGCCGGGCCGCCCGCCCCCTCATGGTGCGTCAGCTGTCGAAGCCCAGCCCCACCTTGTCCATGGCCTTCAGCCACAGATTGCGGCGGCCACCGTGGTTGTCGGCGCGGGTCATCGACCACTGGGTGATGCCGATGCCGGCCCAGCGCAGCGGCTCCGGCGGGAACGGCAGCGGCTTGCTGCGGACCATCTCCAGCTCCGTACGCTCGGTGCGCTCACCGGAGAGCAGGTCGAGCATCACCTCGGCGCCGAAGCGGGTGGCGCCCACGCCGAGCCCGGTGTAGCCGGCGGCGTAGGCGACCCGGCCGGCGTGTGCGGTGCCGAAGAAGGCGGAGAAGCGGGAACAGGTGTCGATGGCGCCGCCCCAGGTGTGGCTGAAGCGCAGCCCCTCCAGCTGCGGGAAGCAGCGGAAGAAGTGCCGGGCGAGCTTCTCGTAGGTGGCCGGGTGGTGGTCGTATTCGGCGCGTACGCCGCCGCGGTAGCGGTAGACGATGTCGTAGCCGCCCCACAGGATGCGGTTGTCGGCGGTGATGCGGAAGTAGTGGAAGTGGTTGTTGCTGTCGGCGAGACCCTGGCGGTTCTTCCAGCCGATGGCGGCGAGCTGCTCGTCGGTCAGCGGCTCGGTCATCAGGGCGTGGTCGTAGACCGGGACGATGTACGGGCGTACCCGGCGGACCAGCGACGGGAACGCGTTGGTGCCGAGCGCGACATGGCGGGCGAAGACCCGGCCGTAGGGGGTACGGACGGCCATGCCCGTGCCTTCGGAGGCGAGGGCGGTGGCGCGGGTGCGCTCGTAGATGCGAACGCCGAGGCCGAGGCAGGCCTTCTTCAGGCCCCAGGCGAGGCGGGCCGGGTTGAGCATGGCGACGCCGTCGCGGTCCCACAGGCCGGCGCGGAAGGTCGGTGAGTCGACCTGGGCGCGCAGTTCGTCCTCGTCGAGGAAGGTGTGCCGGTCGAGGCCGAGCCCCGCGGCGTCCTCGGCGGCTTCCTTGAGTTCGGCGATCTGGTGGGGCTCGGTGGCGATGTCGATCTCGCCGGTGCGCTCGAAGGCGCAGTCGATGTCGTAGCGGGCGACGGCTTCCCCGATGGCGTCGAGGTTTTGGATGCCGAGCTCTTCGAGCTTGATGAGTTCGCCGGGCCAGCGGGCCATTCCGTTGCCGAGGCCGTGGGTGAGGGAGGCGGCGCAGAAGCCGCCGTTGCGCCCGGAGGCGGCCCAGCCGATCTCGGCGCCCTCGATGAGGACGACATCGCGCTCCGGGTCGCGTTCCTTGGCGATCAGCGCGGTCCACAGCCCCGAGTAGCCGCCGCCGACGACCAGCAGATCGCAGGTCTCGTCGCCGACGAGGGCGGGCCGGGCGTCGGGGCGGTCGGGGTCGTCGAGCCAGAAGGGTGTGGGGGCGGCGTCGGCGAGCGCGTGGACGGGGGACGGGTTCATGGCAGCTCGTGCCATGGTTCTCAGCTCCTCTTGCGGCGTTTGCCGGCCAACTGGCCGACGACTACGCACAACACGGCGACCAGGAACATCGCCGTACCGATGACATTGATCTGAACGGGTGTGCCCCGCTGTGCCGATCCCCAGACGAACATGGGAAAGGTCACGGTGGAGCCGGCGTTGAAGTTGGTGATGATGAAGTCGTCGAAGGAGAGGGCGAAGGACAGCAGCGCGCCGGAGGCGATACCGGGGGCCGCGATCGGCAGCGTCACCCGCAGGAACGTCTGAACGGGTGAGGCGTAGAGGTCCTGGGCGGCCTGTTCCAGACGCGGGTCCATGCTCATCACGCGCGCCTTGACGGCGGTGACGACAAAGCTCAGGCAGAACATGATGTGCGCGATGAGGATCGTCCAGAAGCCGAACTGGATGCCCATGTTGAGGAAGAGGGTCGCCAGCGAGGCGGCCATCACGACCTCGGGCATCGCCATCGGCAGGAAGATCAGGGTGTTGACGCCGGAGCGGGCGCGGAAGCGGTAGCGGGCCAGCGCGAACGCGATCATGGTGCCGAGTACGGTCGCGCCGATGGTGGCCCACAGGGCGATCTGCAGGCTCAGTCCGAGCGAGCCGCACAGGTCGGCGACGCCGCACGGATCGCTCCAGGCGTCCGTGGAGAAGCGCTGCCACTGGTAGTTGAAGCGGCCGTTGGGCTTGTTGAAGGAGAAGACCATCACGACGATGTTGGGCAGGATCAGATAGCCCAGCGTGCACAGGCCCGCGATCGTGATGATGTGGCGGCGCAGCCAGCGCAGGCCCCGGTTGGGGGTGCGGGCCGCGGTGGTCTTGGCGTTCTCGGTGGTCTCGTGGACGGCCATCAGACCAGATCCTCCGTCCCGGACTTGCGGATGTAGATCGTGACCATGGCGAGGATGGCCGCCATGAGGATGAAGGAGAGCGCGGCGGCGGTCGGGTAGTCCAGGACCCGCAGGAACTGCGACTGGATGACGTTGCCGATCATCTTCTGGTCGGTGGAGCCCAGCAGTTCGGCGTTGATGTAGTCACCGGCGGCCGGGATGAAGGTGAGCAGGGTGCCGGCGACGACTCCGGGCATGGACAGCGGGAAGGTCACCCGGCGGAAGGTGGTGGCCGGGCGGGCGTAGAGGTCGCCGGCGGCCTCGTGCAGGCGTGGGTCGATGCGCTCCAGCGAGGTGTAGAGCGGCAGGACCATGAACGGCAGGAAGTTGTACGTCAGTCCGCACACCACCGCGAGCGGGGTGGCCAGCACCCGCTGTCCTTCGGTGATGCCGAGCCAGCTGGTGACGTCGAGGATGTGCAGCGAGTTCAGGACGCCGACGACCGGTCCGCCGTCGGCCAGGATCGTCTTCCAGGCGAGCGTACGGATCAGGAAGCTGGTGAAGAACGGGGCGATGACCAAGATCATCACGATGTTGCGCCAGCGGCCGGCCTTGAAGGCGATGAGATACGCCAGCGGGTAGCCCAGGAGCAGGCAGAGCAGGGTGGCGGTGGCGGCGAAGAGCACCGAGCGGAGGAACTGCGGCCAGTATTCGCCGATCGCGTCCCAGTAGGTGGCGAAGTGCCAGGTGACCTTGAAGCCCTCTTCGAGGGAGCCGGTCTGGATCGAGGTCGACGCCTGGTAGACGAGCGGGGCGGCGAAGAAGACGATCAGCCACAGGATGCCGGGCAGCAGCAGCCAGTAGGGGACGAGGCGTTTGCGGGTGGGGGTCTTGCGTACTTCGAGGGGCGCGGGCTCGGCCTGCTCGTCCGGTGGCGCGGGTGTCTCGGTGATGCTCACGCGGCCTCCTCGTCGAGGTCCGCGCCGGCCTGGATGTCCTGGGCGGCGTCCAGGCCGAAGGTGTGCGCCGGGTTCCAGTGCAGGACGATCTCGGCGCCGGGGACGAGGCGGCCGTCACGCTCGATGTTCTGCTCGTAGACGGCGAGTTCGCCCAGGCCCGGCACCTCGATGACGTACTGCGTGGAGACGCCGATGAAGCTGGCGTCCTTGATGCGGCCGGGCAGCCGGTTGTGGCCTTCGGTGATGGCGCCGGCGTCGTCGGTGTGCTTCAGCGCGACCTTCTCGGGCCGTACGCCGGCCAGCACCTTCTCCCCCGTACGGGCCGAGGCGCTACATCGGCCGGCGGGCAGCCGCAGCTTGGCGTCGCCGGCCTTGAGGAGCAGCTCCTCGCCGCCGGCCTCGACGACCTCGGCCTCGATGAGGTTGGAGGTGCCCAGGAAGTTGGCGACGAAGGTGGTGGCGGGGTTCTCGTAGAGGTCGGCGGGGGCGCCGAGCTGTTCGACCCGGCCGCCGTTCATCACGGCCACGGTGTCGGCCATCGTCATGGCCTCCTCCTGGTCGTGGGTGACATGGACGAAGGTGATGCCGACCTCGGTCTGGATGCGCTTGAGCTCCAGCTGCATCTGGCGGCGCAGCTTGAGGTCGAGGGCGCCGAGCGGTTCGTCGAGCAGCAGCACCTGGGGGTGGTTGATCAGCGCGCGGGCGACCGCGACGCGCTGCTGCTGGCCGCCGGACAGCTGCTGCGGCTTGCGGCGCGCCATCGGCCCGAGCTGGACGAGGTCGAGCATCTCCTCGACCTGCTTCTTGACGGACTTGATGCCGCGCCGGCGCAGCCCGAAGGCGACGTTCTCGTAGATGTCCAGGTGCGGGAAGAGCGCGTAGTTCTGGAAGACGGTGTTGACCTGGCGCTTGTAGGGCGGCAGGACGGTGACGTCCTGGCCCGACAGCTCGACGGTCCCGGTGGTGGGCTCCTCCAGCCCGGCGATCATCCGCAGGGTGGTGGTCTTGCCGCAGCCCGAGGCGCCCAGCAGCGCGAAGAACGAGCCCGCGGGGACGGTGAGGTCGAGGGGATGGACGGCGGTGAAGGAGCCGTAGGTTTTGCTTATCCCCTGGAGGCGGACATCGCCGCCGCTGCTCTGGGGGGTCGCGGTCTTGGTCATGTCGGTCGTCCCGTGGGTCGGAGGGCGAAACGGCTCGGGCGGGCCTGGGCGTGGGCGTGGGGGGATCAGGCGCCGGTGAGGTCGGAGAACTTCTGGCTGAACGCCTTGCTCTCCTTGGCGGTCAGGGCGCGGAAGGAGTGGGACCGGGCGGCCATCTCCTTGTCCGGGATGATCAGCGGGTTGTCCGCCGCCTCCTTGTCGATCTTGGCGAGTTCCTCGCGTACGCCGTCGACGGGGCAGACGTAGTTGATGTACGCCGCGAGCCGGGCCGCCACCTTCGGCTCGTAGAAGTAGTCGATGAGCCGTTCGGCGTTCTGCTTGTGGCGTGCCTTGTTCGGCACCATGAGGTTGTCGGTGGACGTCATGTAGCCGGACTTGGGGATGGCGTAGGCGATGTCCGGGTTGTCGTTCTGCAGCTGGACGATGTCGCCCGCCCAGGCCACACAGGCGGCGAGGTCACCCTTGTCGAGATCGGTGGTGTAGTCGTTGCCGGTGAAGCGGCGGATCTGCTTGGAGTCGACACCCTTCTGGAGCCGGGCTATCGCCGCGTCGTAATCGTCCGCGGTGACGTCCTCGGGACGCTTCCCCATGTCCAGCAGGGTCAGACCGATGCTGTCGCGCATCTCGGAGAGGAAGCCGACCCGGCCCTTGAGCTTCGGGTCCTCCAGCAGCTGGCTGACCGAGTCGACCTTTCTGCCGCCGGTGGCCTTCTTGTTGTACGCGATGATCGCGGGGATGCCCTGCCAGACGTAGGAGTGCGCGCGGCCCGGGTCCCAGGCGGGGGTGCGGAACTGCGCCGAGAGGTTGGCGTAGGCGTGCGGCAGATTGGCCGGGTCCAGCTCCTGGATCCAGCCGAGCGAGATCATCCGGGCGCACATCCAGTCGGTGAGCACGATCAGATCGCGGCCGGTGTCCTGGCCGGCGGCGAGCTGCGCCTGGATCTTGCCGAAGAACTCGTCGTTGTCGTTGATGTCCTCGGTGTATTTGACGGCGATGCCGGTGCGCCGGGTGAAGTGGTCCAGCGTCGGCCGGTGTTTGCCGTCCTCGCTGACGTCCATGTACTCGGTCCAGTTGGAGAAGTTGATCTGCTTCTCCGCCTTGGAGTGGTCCGTGGAACGGGCGGCGTCGTTGCGGCCCGCGGGCGGGATGCCACAGGCCGCCAGGGCGCCCAGGCCGCCGGTCACGGCCGCCATGGCGGCGCTCGCGCGCAGCAGTGAGCGGCGGGTCATGGCCAGCCGCCCGTGGGTGGCACTACGGCGCATGGCGGCGAGTTCCACCGGGGACAAGGGTTCGGGCTGCTCGTGGTGCTCCATGCGCAGTGCCCTTTCAGGGGATGAGCCCGGCGCTCGGCCGGTGGTGACAGTGCCGCGCGGCGCTGGCCGCAGGGGCGCGACGGGGGCGGGTCCCGCCGCGTCGGGTGGGGCATCCCTTACGGGGGAGCCCCACCGTGACCGGGGGCAGGCCCTTACGGGCGGTCCCCGAAGATCGTGCGGTGCCAGTCCTTCCTGGCGACCGCGGTGTTGTCGTACATGACGTGCTTGACCTGGGTGTACTCCTCGAAGGAGTAGGCCGACATGTCCTTGCCGAAGCCGGAGGCCTTG
The DNA here is from genome assembly GCF_003389455.1 of Streptomyces inhibens. Classification (GTDB taxonomy): domain Bacteria; phylum Actinomycetota; class Actinomycetes; order Streptomycetales; family Streptomycetaceae; genus Streptomyces; species Streptomyces inhibens. The sequence goes on from NZ_QUAC01000169.1 coordinate 7,446, forward strand.
GCGCCGCCGTGCGGCATCTCGCTGATGATCGGGATGTGGTCGTTGACCCAGACGCAGCCCGCGTTGATCTCGCGGGTGGCGCGGCCGGTGCGGTAGACGTCCCGGCTCCAGGCGGAGGCGGCCAGCCCGTAGGGGGTGTCGTTGGCGAGCGCGATGCCCTCGTCGTCGCTGTCGAAGGGCAGCACGACCAGCACCGGACCGAAGAGCTCGGACTGCACGATCTCGCTGTCCTGCGCGGCGCCGGCGACCAGGGTGGGCCGGTAGTACGCGCCCTTGGCCAGCTCTCCCTGGGGCGCCTCACCGCCGGTGACGACGGTGGCGTACCCGCGCGCCCGGTCGACGAAGGCGGCCACCCGGTCGCGCTGGGCGTGCGAGATGAGCGGGCCCAGGTCGGTGGACGGGTCGAAGGGGTCGCCGAGCCGTACGGTGGCCATCAGGTCGGCGACGCCGCTGACGAACGCGTCGTAGAGCGGGCGCTGGACGTAGGCGCGGGTGGCGGCGGTGCAGTCCTGGCCGGTGTTGATCAACGCTCCGGCGACCGCTCCGTGGACGGCGGCTTCCAGGTCCGCGTCGTCGAAGACGACGAAGGGGGCCTTGCCGCCGAGTTCGAGGTGCAGCCGCTTGACGGTGCCGGTGGCGATCTCGGCGACGCGCTTGCCGACGGCGGTCGAGCCGGTGAAGGAGGTCATCGCGACGGCGCGGTGGCCGACGAGGCGCTCACCGGCGTCCCGGCCCGCCCCGGAGACGATGTTGAGCACGCCGTCCGGCAGCCCCGCGCGCTGTGCGGCCTGCGCGAACAGCAGCGAGGTGAGCGGGGTGATCTCGGCGGGCTTGAGGACGATGGTGTTGCCCGCGGCGATGGCCGGCAGCACCTTCCAGGCGGCCATCTGCAGCGGATAGTTCCACGGTGCGATGGAGCCGACGACGCCAATGGGCTCGCGGCGGATGACCGAGGTGTGGTCGGCGCTGTATTCGCCGGCTGCCTTGCCCTCCAGATGGCGGGCGGCGCCGGCGAAGAACGCGGCGTTGTCGATCGAGCCCGGTACGTCGAACTCCGTGCTGAGCTTGATCGGCTTTCCGCAGTTCAGCGATTCGGCGAAGGCGAGATCGGCGGCGTCCTCGGCGAGCGCCGCGGCGAAGCGGTGCAGGGTGTCGGAGCGCTCGCCGGGCGTGGCACCGCCCCATTCCGCAAACGCCCGCTCCGCGGCCTCCACGGCCGCGTCCACATCCGCCGCACCTGCGAGTTCGTAGGAGTACACCGTCTCGCCGGTCGCCGGGTCCACGACGGCCTGGGTACGTCCGGAACTGCCGCTGCGGAGACTGCCCGCGATGAATTGCGCGCCCTCGGCGAATCGCTCGTTGACATCGAACCGGTGATCCATGGTGCTCTCCTCCGCCGGGCGCCGGGGCCGCTCAGCGGCACTGCCTGGCGTAGCTACTTCCGGAATTGATGGCCGATCTTGACAGAGGAAGGCAGCCTCAACAAGGGATTCCGTTGTTGCCTTTTGGTTACGCGACGAATTCTGTGATTTTCGTGGTGAGGGCCCCGACACGTTGTCAGTGCCCGCTGACAGAATCCCGGCATGATGCACGACACGGGGATCAACACGGGGATCATGGCCGGGCGGGCCGCGGACGGGCCGCGCTCGGTCGAGGAACTTCTCGCGGCGACGGCCGCCGGCGAGCGCGTCAGATACGTCCACTTCTGGGGTCACAGCCCGCGGCGCGACGGCAGCCTCGGCGCGAGCTGCTTCAGTCAGTGGTGGCCCTCCCCCTTCACGGTCGACGGGGTCGAGTACGCCACCGCGGAGCACTGGATGATGGCCGGCAAGGCCCGGCTGTTCGACGATGCGGAGGCCGAGCGCCGGGCCCTGGCCGCGGCCCACCCCGAACAGGCCAAGGACGCCGGGCGTACGGTCCGCGGCTTCGACGAGGAGGTCTGGCGGCAGCGCCGCTTCGACCTGGTCATCGAGGGCAGCATCCACAAATTCGGACAGCATCCCGCGCTCCGGGAGTTTCTGCTCGGCACGAACTCCCGGGTGCTGGTCGAGGCCAGTCCGCTGGACCGCATATGGGGCATCGGCCTCGCCGCCGACGACGAGCGCGCCCAGGACCCGGCCCGCTGGCGGGGGCTCAATCTCCTGGGCTTCGCGCTGATGGAGGCCCGTCAGCGACTGCGGGAAGGGGCCACAGCGGAGCAGGGGTGACCGATTGCGGACCTTGGTCCGTGGCCGCTCCCCCGCCCCGCATAGCATGGCCAGGCCGTTCCGTGCGTCCTGCACACACCTTGACCAGGAGGAACCGTTGTCCGATCTCGATGCCTTCATCGCGGGCCTGCCCAAGGCGGAGCTGCACGTCCACCACGTCGGATCGGCCTCGCCGCGTATCGTCGCCGAGCTCGCCGCCCGGCACCCCGACTCCGCCGTCCCCACCGACCCCGAAGCGCTGGTCGACTACTTCACCTTCCGCGACTTCGCGCATTTCATCGAGGTCTACCTCTCCGTCGTGGACCTGATCCGTGACGCCGAGGACGTCCGGCTGCTGACGTACGAGGTCGCCCGGGACATGGCGCGGCAGAACATCCGCTACGCCGAGCTGACCATCACCCCCTTCAGCTCGACCAGGCGCGGCATCCCCGACGCCGCGTTCGTCGAGGCCATCGAGGACGCCCGCAAGGCGGCGGAGTCCGAGCTGGGCGTGGTGCTGCGCTGGTGCTTCGACATCCCCGGCGAGGCGGGCCTGGAGGCTGCGGAGGAGACCACGAGGATCGCCTGTGACCTCCAGCCGGAGGGCCTGGTCTCGTTCGGTCTCGGCGGCCCGGAGATCGGCGTGCCGCGCCCGCAGTTCAAGCCGTACTTCGACCGCGCCCTCGCGGCCGGTCTGCATTCCGTACCGCACGCCGGAGAGACCACCGGCCCCGGCACGATCTGGGACGCGCTCACCGAGCTCCGCGCCGAGCGCATCGGCCACGGCACCAGCGCCACCCAGGACCCCAAGCTGCTGGCCCATCTCGCCGAGCACCGCATCCCGCTGGAGGTCTGCCCCACCTCCAACATCGCCACCCGCGCGGTGCGCACCCTGGACGAGCACCCCCTCAAGGAGATGGTCGACGCGGGCGTGCTGGTCACCATCAACAGCGACGACCCGCCGATGTTCGGCACGGATCTCAACACCGAATACGGCGTCGCCGCCCGGCTGTTGGGCCTGGACAGCGCCGGACTGGCCGGCCTCGCCAAGAACGCCGTCGCGGCCTCCTTCATGGACGCGCCGGCCAAGGCGCGGCTGGCGGCCGAGATCGACACCTACACGGCGACGTGGCGCGGGTAGCCAGGGTGACGCCCGCCCGGGAGGCGGCGCCCGCCCGGGAGGCGGCGGGCGCCCGGCGCCCTGCGCTCATCGGCCACCGCGGCGACCCGTACGCCTACCGCGAGAACACCCTCGCCTCGCTGCGCAGCGCGCTGGCGGCGGGGGCGGACGCCGTCGAGATCGATGTCCGCCGCACCGCCGACGGCACCCCGGTCCTGCTGCACGACGCCACGCTCAAGCGGCTGTGGGGCCACGACCGCCCGCTGTCCTCCCTGACCTTCACCGAGGTCGGCGACGTGACGGCGGGCGGCGTGCCCACGCTGCGGGACGCCCTCGCGCTGACCGCCGGCTACCCCGCGGCCCGCGCGCTGATCGATCTCCCCGACCCCTCGGCCGCGTACGCCGCGGTCGCCGAGGTCCATGAGTCGGGCGCCGCGGACCGCGTGTACTACTGCGGCGGCGGGCTCGCCATGCTCGCCGTGCGCGCCGAGGACCCGGACGCCGAGCTCGCCCTGTCCTGGTCCCGTGCGGCCCCGCCCCGCCCGGCGCTGCTGGACCGGATCCGGCCGCGCTGGCTGAACTACCACTTCGGCCTGGTGACGGCGGATCTGGTCCGCCGTGCGCACGACGACGGGTACGCCTGCGCGGCCTGGACCGTCGACACCCCGCGCGCGGTCCGCCGCCTGCTGCGCGCCGGGGTCGATGCGGTCACCACCAACCGCGTCGCCGCCCTGCGGCCTCTGGTGCAGGCCACGGCCGGTGCCCGGCCGGCGCAGCTCGGCCGACGACAGGCAGCTCAGCGAGCAGCGACGGCAGCCGGCACGTCCCCCGCCCGGCGGTAGTAGTCGAATTGGGTCACCCCGTTGTAGCCGTAGCTCTCGGGGTGCAGTTCGTGCAGCGCGACGCCGCACCGTGGGAGCGGGCCAAGGGTGTCCGACAGCAGCTCACCGGCCTTGGCGATGAAGGCAGCCTTCTCCGCGGCGCTGTTCGTGCCCAGGGTGATGCTGGCCTCCACGTGCGCATCGCGCCCGCCGGTCAGGGGCTTGCCATCGACGTAGTAACTGCCGGCCGGAACGAGGTTGATGTGGACGATGGTTCGCGCACTGGACTTGTGCAGGACCGAGACCGCCAGCCGGGTCAGCCCCTCGGCAAGGGTGCGCTGGACGTCGGTAGGGAGGTCGGGGTCGGTGACGGTGACCCGGAAGTACGGCATGCCTCTCCTCGGTACGTAGTGGGTGAATTTCCGCCGGAGTTGGCGGCACGGAGCAAGCGTCACCGAACCTGGCACCATAGATCCAACGCATACGTGTCATAGGTATATGAGGCCGCTGCATGACCGTGAACCTTCCCCAGCTGAGGGCCTTCCTCGCCGTCGTCGATGCGGGCGGCTTCAGCGCGGCCGCCGCCGAGCTGGGCATGAGCCAATCAGCGGTGTCGCACGCCGTCGCCTCCCTGGAACGCGAGTTGACCGCCCCGCTGCTGGTCCGTGCCACCCCGGTGCGGACCACGGCGCTCGGTGACCGGGTCCTGCCGCACGCCCGTATCGCGCTGTCGGCGGCCCGGTCGGTGGAGCAGATCGCGGCCGATGCCACCGAGACCATGACCGGCACCGTGCGGCTGGCCTCCACACCAACGGTCTGCCAGGGGCTGATCCCCGGCCTGCTCCGGCACTGGCGCGAGGACCAGCCACGGATCACCGTGCGGGTCTTCGAGGGCGACAGCGCCGAGGTCTCGGCCTGGCTGGAGGACGGAACGGCCGATGTCGCCGTACTGATCGACCCTCCCCCAGCTACCGCTGGGAGGTGCCCCCGGCCCGGCCCCGGCATCCAGCTCGCCACGGACTGCTACCGGGCCTTGCTGCCCCGGGACCACCCCCTGGCGGACGAGCCGTTCGTCGACATCCGCGACCTGGAGGACGACCAGTTCCTGATCTCGCCCAACGGCTGCGAAGCCCGCATCCGCGCGATCCACAGCCTGGCCGGCCTGCGCTTCACACCCGCTCACCGGGTCCGGGACCTGGCCACCCTGATCAGCATGGTGCAGGCCGGAATCGGCGTGACCGTCCTGTCCGAGGTCTCCCGCTCGCTGATCCCTCCTGACCTGGTCCTGCTGCCGCTGAAGCCCCAGACCTCGCGCCGCCTCGTACTGACCGGACCGCACGCCCGCCCCTGGCACCCGGCCATCCGCACCTTGGCAGAGTCGGCCGCCGGCCACCTGGCCCGCACCGCTTCCCGGTCACCCCTGCCAGCGGAAGGACCGGCACCACCTTCGCCCCAGCACACACCATGAACCGCAGCCCGCCCACCGGTCGTCGCCTCCGGCGATCAGGCCGGTTCCTCGAACCACACCACCGCCGGCCGGTCACCGTGCCGGCGGTGGGCCCGTTCGATCGGCGCCAGTTCCACCCCGCAGTCCCCGCCCACCGTCAGTCCGTCAGCCGGTCAGCCGGTCAGCCGGTCAGCCGGTCAGCCCGCAACCGTGCGCCGACGACCAGACGCCGCGCGGTCGCCGACGACGATCCTTGCTGGTCACCGATCTCCGCCCGGGACGTCCGCCCTACAGCCCCACGATCCCGTTCCACTCCTTGGCGAATTCGGTCCGCTCCTTGGCGGTGATGTCGCGGGCGATGGCCAGCCGCTTGCGCATCGCGTCGTCGGGGAAGATCAGCGGGTCCTCGGCGAGCGCGGCGCGTTCCTTGTCCTTGGAGGAGGCGAGGACCTCACGCGCGGCCGGCACGGGGCAGACGTAGTTGACCCAGGCCGCCAGATCCGCGGCGACCTCCGGCCGGTAGTAGTAGTCGATCAGCCGCTCGGCGTTGCGCTTGTGGTCCGCGAGGTTGGGGATCATCAGACTCTCCGCCCACAGCTCGGCGCCCTCCTGCGGCACCACGAACTCGATGTCCGGGTTGTCCGCCTGGAGCTGGATCACATCTCCGGAGTAGGCCTGCGCGGCGAGCACGTCCCCGGAGTCCAGGTCCTTGATGTAGTCGTTGCCGGTGAACCGCCTGATGTGGCCCTTGCTCACCAGGCCGCGTACCTGGTCGGTCATCCGGTGGAAGTCGTCGGCTGTCCAGCGGGTGATGTCGACGCCATTGCCCTGCATGAGCAACGCGAACGATTCATCGAGCCCGGAGAGCAGGGTGACCCGGCCGCGCAGATCGGCCTTCCACAGATCCGAGGTGTGCTTGATCTCCCGGCCGAGCTTCTTGCGGTTGTAGGCGATGCCGGTGATCCCGGACTGCCAGGGCACGGAGTGCGTACGGCCCTCGTCGAAGTGCGGGGTGCGCAGCAGCGGATCGAGGTACTTGGCGACGTGCGGCTGGGCGGCCCGGTCCATCTTCTGGACCCATCCCAGGCGGACGAACCGGGCGCACATCCAGTCGCTGATGACGATCAGGTCGCGGCCGGTGCTCTGGTGGTTCATCAGGGCGGGGCTGATCTTGCCGAAGAACTCGTCGTTGTCGTTGATCTCCTCGGTGTAGGTCACGGAGATCCCGCTGCGCCGCTCGAACGCGTCGAGGGTGGGCCGGCGCTGCTTGTCGTGGTCGTCGACGTCGATGTAGAGCGGCCAGTTGGCGAAGACGATCTTCCGGTCCCGCGCCGAGCGGTCCGCGCTCCCCCGGTCCGCCGCCTCGACGTACGCGGGCGGCACCCCACAGCCGGTCATGGCGGCCAGCGCCCCCGTCACACCCATTGCGCCCGCACCTCGGAGCAGCCCACGCCGCGAAAGATCAGCCATGGCGAGCACTCTCACGTGCCGCGGGCGGAGGCGGCAAGAGACAGAGCGTCAGTTGCCGGGCCTCCGCCCGCGACGGTGTGTCGAGCGTTCCGTGCCGCTCGACGGTGTCGATCCTCCGGATCCGCCGGCCGGCTCAGCCGCCCAGCGAGGTCATCACGTGCTTGATGCGGGTGTAGTCGTCGAAGCCGTAGGCCGAAAGGTCCTTGCCGTAACCGGACTTCTTGAATCCGCCGTGCGGCATCTCGGCGACCAGCGGGATGTGGGTGTTGATCCACACACAGCCGAAGTCGAGGCTCTTGGACATCCGCATGGCGCGGCCGTGGTCCTTGGTCCACACCGAGGACGCCAGCGCGTACTCGACGCCGTTGGCCCACTCCACCGCCTGCTTCTCGTCGGAGAAGGACTGGACGGTGATGACCGGGCCGAAGACCTCCTGCTGGACGATCTCGTCGTCCTGCTTGAGGCCCGAGACGACGGTCGGGGCGAAGAAGTAGCCCTTCTCGCCGACCTGCTCGCCGCCCGCCTCGATCTTGGCGTGCGCGGGCAGCCGCTCGATGAAGCCCTTGACCTGCTTGAGCTGGTTGGCGTTGTTCAGCGGGCCGTAGAGCACGTCCTCGTCGTCGACCGCGCCGGTCTTGGTCTCCGCGGCGGCCTTGGCCAGCGCGGCGACGAACTCGTCGTGGATGGACTCCTGGACGAGCACGCGGGTGGCGGCCGTACAGTCCTGGCCGGCGTTGAAGTAGCCGGCGACCGAGATGTCCTCGACGGCCTTGGCGATGTCGGTGTCCTCGAAGACGACGACCGGCGCCTTGCCGCCCAGCTCCAGGTGGACCCGCTTGAGGTCCTTGGACGCGGACTCGGCGACCTGCATACCGGCGCGCACCGAGCCGGTGATCGAGGCCATCGCCGGGACCTTGTGCTCGACCATCAGGCGGCCGGTCTCGCGGTCACCGCAGATGACGTTGAACACGCCGCGGGAGTGGCCCAGTTCGTCCAGCACGCTGCCGATGATGTCGGCGATCAGCACCGTCGAGGCGGGGGTGGTGTCGGACGGCTTGATGACGACGGTGTTGCCCGCGGCCAGCGCCGGGGCGAACTTCCATACGGCCATCATCATCGGGTAGTTCCACGGCGCGACCTGGGCGCAGACGCCGACCGGCTCGCGGCGGATGATGGAGGTGAAGCCCTCCATGTACTCGCCGGCCGAGCGGCCCTCGAGCATCCGGGCGGCACCCGCGAAGAAGCGGATCTGGTCCACCATCGGGGGGATTTCCTCGGAGCGTACGAGCGCGATCGGCTTGCCGCAGTTCTCGGACTCGGCGGCGATCAGCTCCTCCGCCCGCTCCTCGAAACGGTCGGCGATCTTGAGCAGGACCTTCTGGCGCTCGGCCGGGATGAGGTCACGCCAGGCGGGGAAAGCAGCCTCGGCGGCAGCCATCGCCGCGTCCACGTCAGCGGCGGCCGAGAGAGGGGCGGTGGCGTACGCCTCACCCGTCGCGGGATTGACCACCTCCGTGGTCCGCCCGTCGGCGGCGTCCCGGAACTCCCCGTCGATGTAGTTGCGCAGACGACGCAGTGCGGTGGTCACTGTGCGCCCCCTTCAGTCAGATGTCCGGTGGTTGGACACCCACCCTAGCCTCGGGACCCACGTTTTCAACACACCCGCCACTCGGAAACAACGGAATCAGTGAAATTTTGATCGCGACACGACTAATTTCATCGATTTAGGGTTGCAAGACTGACGAGGCTCGTGCACAGTGAGGGACGTGGCCACTCGTGACAGAAACGGCACCCCGTCGATCGACTCCGTCTCCCTGGCGATCATCGAGCAGCTCCAGGAGGACGGGCGCCGTCCGTACGCCGCGATCGGCAAGGCCGTCGGCCTGTCCGAGGCGGCGGTACGCCAACGCGTACAGAAACTGCTCGACCAAGGCGTGATGCAGATCGTCGCGGTCACCGACCCCCTCACGGTCGGTTTCCGTCGGCAGGCAATGGTCGGCATCAACGTCGAGGGTGACCTCGACCCCGTGGCCGACGCCCTGACGACCATGGAGGAGGTCGAGTACGTCGTCATGACGGCAGGCTCCTTCGATCTCATCATCGAGATCGTCTGTGAGGACGACGACCACCTTCTGGAAATGATCAACAAGCGGATCCGCACGCTTCCCGGCGTCCGGACCACCGAGAGCTTCGTGTACCTCAAGCTCCGGAAGCAGACCTACACCTGGGGAACGAGATAGCAATGAGCGGCGACCTCTCCAAGACGGCATACGACCACCTGTGGATGCACTTCACCCGCATGTCGTCGTACGAGAATGCCCCCGTGCCCACGATCGTGCGCGGTGAAGGCACCAACATCTACGACGACAAGGGCAAGCGCTACATCGACGGCCTCGCCGGCCTCTTTGTGGTCAACGCCGGCCACGGCCGGGTCGAGCTCGCCGAGACCGCCTACAAGCAGGCGCAGGAACTGGCCTTCTTCCCCGTGTGGTCCTACGCCCACCCCAAGGCGGTGGAGCTCGCCGAGCGTCTGGCCCACCACGCCCCCGGCGACCTCAACAAGGTCTTCTTCACCACCGGTGGCGGCGAGGCCGTCGAGACCGCCTGGAAGCTGGCCAAGCAGTACTTCAAGCTCGTCGGCAAGCCGATGAAGCACAAGGTGATATCCCGCGCGGTGGCCTACCACGGCACCCCGCAGGGCGCCCTGTCCATCACCGGTCTGCCCGCTCTGAAGGCCCCCTTCGAGCCGCTGGTCCCCGGCGCGCACAAGGTCCCGAACACCAACATCTACCGCGCCCCGCTCCACGGCGACGACCCCGAGGCCTTCGGCCGCTGGGCCGCCGACCAGATCGAGCAGCAGATCCTCTTCGAGGGCCCCGAGACCGTCGCCGCGGTCTTCCTCGAGCCCGTGCAGAACGCCGGTGGCTGCTTCCCGCCGCCGCCCGGCTACTTCCAGCGGGTCCGCGAGATCTGCGACCAGTACGACGTGCTGCTCGTCTCCGACGAGGTCATCTGCGCCTTCGGCCGTCTGGGCACGATGTTCGGCTGCGACAAGTTCGGCTACATCCCGGACATGATCACCTGCGCCAAGGGCATGACCTCGGGCTACTCCCCGATCGGCGCCTGCATCATCTCCGACCGCCTGGCCGAGCCGTTCTACAAGGGCGACAACACCTTCCTGCACGGCTACACCTTCGGTGGCCACCCGGTCTCCGCGGCCGTCGGTATCGCCAACCTCGACATCTTCGAGCGTGAGGGTCTCAACCAGCACGTCCTCGACAACGAGGGCAACTTCCTGAGCACCCTGCAGAAGCTGCACGACCTGCCGATCGTCGGCGACGTCCGCGGCAACGGCTTCTTCTACGGCATCGAGCTCGTCAAGGACAAGGTCACCAAGGAGTCCTTCTCCGACGAGGAGACCGAGCGCGTCCTGTACGGCTTCCTGTCCAAGGCGCTGTACGACAACGGTCTCTACTGCCGCGCCGACGACCGTGGCGACCCGGTCATCCAGCTCGCCCCGCCGCTGATCGCCGACCAGCCGGTCTTCGACGAGATCGAGCAGATTCTGCGCTCGGTCCTCACCGAGGCCTGGACCAAGCTCTGAGCATCACGTCACCTCCTGGCGCGCTGAGCTGATACACAACTGAACATCCACCGGCTCAGATTCACTCACTTCAAGCCATACGAGTGAATCTGGGCCGTTGTGCTGCCAAGCGACGAATACCGGGGGTCACCAGTCCTTACCGTGCTAGTGACCGATACCCTCCATGGTCGTTCACCCGGTCGGGGGAACGAATCGACGCGAACAAGCAAGAGGTGCGCAGATGGTGGCCCCGCCTGACAACGACGTTCTCTGGGCCCGCGGCCTGCACCACACGCACGGCGGCACCACCGCCCTCGCCGGAGTCTCCGTCGGCGTCCGCGAGGGCGAGATCCTCGCCGTCACCGGCCCGCGCGGCAGCGGCAAGACCACCCTCCTGAAGTGCCTCTCCGGTCAATTCGTCCCGACCGAGGGCGAAGTCTGGTTCAACAGCGCCCCCGTTCACACCCTCTCCTCCCCCAGCCGCGAACGGCTGCGCCTGGACCGGTTCGGCTGGATCGACACCGAACCGCACCTCGTCCCCGAACTCACCACCTGGGAGAACGCCGCCCTCCCGCTGCTGCTGCGCGGCACCGGCACCCGCTCCGCCAAGCACACCGCCCTCGAATGGCTGGACCGCCTCGACGTCGGCATGTGCGCCCGCCGCCGCCCCGCGCAGCTCGACCAGTCCCAGCGCCAGCGCGTCGCCATCGCCCGCGCGCTCGCCACCACCCCCCAGGTGCTGTTCGCCGACGAGCCGACCGCCCCGCTGCACAGCGCCGACGGCACCCAGGTGCTGCGCACCCTCACCACAGCGGCCCGCTCGCACCAGATCACCGTGGTCCTGGCGACCCATGATCCCGACGTCGCCACGCTCGCCGACCGGTCCATCGCGCTCCTCGACGGCCGGCAGTCGAGCGGTGCGTCCGCCACCACCGGCGCCTCCGATGAGGAAAGCAGGGCAGCGTGCTCGCTCTCCGTCTAGCCCGCGGCTCTCACCCCCTCGTTCTGCTGCGCCGTCTCTTCGTCGCCATCGCAGCGGCCGGCACCGGCTTCCTCCTGCTGTCCGCCGTCGGCCACGCCGCCGGCCACCCGGCAACGGCCGAAGATTCCTTGGTACGCCTGCTGTGGTGCGCCGCCCCGCTCGCCGCCACCGCCCAGTTCGCGGTGTCCACGGCCCGCACGGACCCCGCCGCCCGCCTTCAGCGCGGTATGACCGCCGCCGGCCTGGGCCCGCTCCGCCTCACCCTGCTCGCCGCCGCCTCCACCGCGCTGGCCTGCATCCTCGGTGTCCTCCTCGCGCTGCTCGTCTTTCTGCACCTCCGTGGCGATCTCGGCGGTTCGTCGTCCGCCGGCGTCGACTCCGACCTGCTCGGCGCCGGCCACCCCGTGCCGCTCGTCGGCGCGTTGATGCTGCTGGCGACCGTGCCGGTGACCGCCGCCGCCGCGACCGCCGTCTCGCTGCGCCCCCGCGACGAGACCGGCTCGACCGAGCCCGAGGTCCGCCTCCGGACCACCCCGCCCTCCGGTCTCCCCTGGGGCATCGCCCTGGCCGCGGCGGGCCTGGCGATCGAGGCGTACACCAGCCCCGGCGCCGACGCCCCCGGCGGACTGCTGCCGCTTCCGGGCCGGATGATCGGCAGCCCCCCGGGCGTGCTGGCCGGCTGGGCGCTGTCCGCCTTCGGCCTCGTCCTGGCCGGCCCCGGCCTGGTGCATCTGTGCGGCCGTCTCCTGTGCGCCGGCCGTCCCGGCGCGCTGCGCCTGCTGTCCGGGCGTGTACTCCAGGAGGAGTCGCACCGCCTCGGCCGCCCGCTTGGCGTTCTGTGCGCGGTCGCCTCCGCCACGTACGCCGCCGTGAAGGTCTACGAAGCCTCTCCCTCCCGGCCGTTCGGACCGCTCACCGCCCTCGGCGCGGCGGTCGTCCTCGCCTGTGTCACCGCCAGCGCGCTCACCGCCGCACTCGAATCCCGCTCGGCACGCGCCCACACCACCGCCGCCCTGCGCCGCCTGGGCGCCTCCGCCTCCGTCCTCCACCGCGCCGCGGCCCTGCGCACCCTGGCGCTGCTCCTCGTGCTGGCTCCCCTGACGTGGACCGTGGCCGAAATGGCGACACTTCCGCTGGTGCATTGAGGGGCGAACAGGCCGGGCCCGAGGCCGGGATGGGAAGGGGGCTCGGGAGGAGGCACGGGTGGCATCCGCGCTCAGCCTGGAGAGGTGCCCGGGCGGAAACGAGCTCCCGCCGCCCCGGAGCCGATGCGCTCAGCGGGCCAGCGCCGTGACCTCCACCTCTATCTGCCAGTCCGGCTGGGCCAGTGACGACACTTCGAGCAGCGTGTCCGCGGGGTAGGGCTCGGACAGGAACTCCCCGCGCAGCGCGATGACATGGTCGAGGTGGGCGGCCATGTCCGTGACGAAGATGCCCACCTTCACCACATCGGCGAGCGAGGCACCCGCCGCGGCGAGGACCCGCTCGACATTGGCGAACGCCTGCCGCCCTTGGGTCAGGAAGTCGTCCGAGACCGTCCGTCCCTGCTCGTCGATTCCCGCCTGCCCCGAGACATGGATCCATCCGCCCGCCTTGACTGCCTGCGAGATCTTGTACGGCTCGTACCAGTCCGGTGTGGTGGCGATCCGCTCGATCTCCCGGACGCCCTGATCCTCCGCAACACCATCCACCGACGTCGTCATCGTCACACTCTCCCCCTCAGCTCCATGCACATACATTGCTTGCATGCACATACATAAGTTTCTGCTGCATGTACGCTGCTGTCAAGAGCCCGGCGGAACACGGCACAAGAAAGCGGATGGCGATGGACGCGGAGCACTGGGACCGGCTCGGAGCACTGCACACGCGCGTCGAACAGGAGCTGGCAAAAGCCCTCCAGCAGCACCACAGCATCGGACTCTCCGAATACCGCGCGCTGGCCCGGCTGGCCGAGGCGGACGACGGTGAGCTGCGCATGCAGGAGCTCGCCGACCTCATCGGCCTCAACCAGAGCTCGGTGAGCCGACTGGCCTCCCGCCTGGAGTCGTCCGGTCTGACCCGCCGCGACCTGTGCCCCGACGACCGGCGCGGCGTATACAGCGTGATCACCGACGACGGCCGGGACCTGCAGAAGAAGGCGCGCCCCACCTACGACGGCGCGCTGCGCGCCGCACTCGACGCGGCGGCCGCGGACGGGCACCTCAGACCCCTGGTCGAGTCGCTGCGGACCTAACATGGCGGGCGTGCAGCCGAATTCAGAGCCCCCAGCGCCCCGCCACCCTCGCGACCACGACCGTGAGATCGAATCCCTCCAGGAGTTCGACCGCGTCATCGCCTCGGGCAGCCTCGCCGGACACCGCGTCCAGTCGGTCGATCTGACGGACCGTACGTTCGCGCTGCTCAGTACGGACACCACGGATTCGGTGTTCCTCGGCTGCCCCATGGAACCGGACGCCGCCGCCAAGGTGCGCGCCGGTGGCGCCCTGGTGTTCCCGCCCATACCGGACCTGCCGTTCGATCCGTACCGGGGCAGCCTGTACGGACCGGATGAGCTCTTCGAGGGGCTCGTCGACGCCGGCTACGACGCCACCCCGGACGCCCGCACGTACCACTGGTACCAGGAGACCAAGTCGGACGGCGACATCTTCGCCTCGATGCTGCGCAGCATCCACGACGACGCCGTCTCCGATGCCCTGGACGAACACCTCGCCGGTGCACAGGTGGTGGGCATCATGGGCGGCCACGCCCTGGAGCGCGGTTCGGCTGCCTATGCGGGCGCGGCCCGGCTCGGCCGCCGGCTCACCCGCGACGGCCTGACCGTCGCGACCGGCGGCGGCCCCGGCGCGATGGAGGCGGCGAACCTCGGGGCGTACGCCGCGCCCTTCGAGGACGACATGCTCGACTCGGCGCTGGAGCTCCTCTCCAAGGCGCCGCGCTTCACCCCCTCGATCACGGACTGGGCGCGGGCCGCCTTCGACGTACGCCGCAGCCGGCCGGCCGGCGGCGCCTCGGTCGGTATCCCCACCTGGTTCTACGGACATGAGCCGCCCAACGCCTTCGCGTCCCACATCGCGAAGTACTTCGTCAATGCGCTGCGCGAGGACGGCCTGCTGGCGCGCTCGAACGCCGGCGTCGTCTTCCTTCCGGGCGCGGCCGGGACCGTGCAGGAGATATTCGACAACGCGACCCCGAACTACTACGAGTCGCGGGGCGAGCCGACCCCNAGGAGATATTCGACAACGCGACCCCGAACTACTACGAGTCGCGGGGCGAGCCGACCCCGATGGTGCTGGTGAACCGCGAGCACTGGACCGAGAAGCTGCCCACCTGGCCGCTGCTCCAGGCGCTCGCGGCGGACCGCCCCATGGCGGCCCGGATCGCCCTGGTCGATTCGGTGGACGAAGCCCCGGAGGCGCTGGCCCGCCTCAAGGCCGACGCGCCATCCTGAGCCAGTCCCCGTCCTCTCGGCTCTCGCGCCGAAGGCTCCGTCGCGGCCCTCCCTGGCCGGCCGCACGATCTGTTTGCCCGTCCGAGGCAACTCACGTCCCTAATTGCACGTCTGCCAAGCCAGGTAATGAACAGGTAATGCAGGCAGCGCGCGAACGGAGCTCTTGGTGATCATCGGCCTTCTGACGGCCGTGGCGGCGTCGGCCTGCTACGGCACGGGTTCGGTCCTACAGGCGGTGGGTTCGCGCAAATCCGCCCGCCAGGAGGCGGCCAAGGCTTCCACCGCCGGTGTCACCCAGCACGGCGGCCCCAGCCTCTCCTCCACCGCGAAGGCCGCTGTGACCTGGGAGTTCATGGTCGGCACGGTGCTGGACTTCATTGGTTTCGGACTCGGCGCGCTGGCCGCCCGGCTGCTGCCGCTGTTCCTGTCCCAGACCGTGATCAGCGCCAACCTCGTGATCACCGCCGTATTGAGCGTCAAGCTCCTCGGCATCCGACTCACCCGCCCCGAGTGGGCCTCCATCGCGGTGGTCTGTTCGGCATTGGTGCTGCTGGCGACGGCCGCCGGGCCGGAGGGCACCGGCCACACACCGATCGCTACGCACTGGTGGCTGCTTGTCGCATCGATCGTGCTCATCGGCGGCGGCACCGTGATCGTACGGATGCTCGGCGGACGGGCTGCGATCCTCGCCGGCCTGCTCTCCGGCCTGGGCTTCGGCGCTCTCGGCGTCGGCGTACGGGTCCTGAACGGCGCGGCCCCGTTCCACCTGCCGTCCCTGCTCAGCGACCCCGCCTTGTACGCGATTCTGGTCGCGGGCATCGGCGGGATGTATCTGCACACCGTGGCCTTGCAGATCGGTTCGGTGAACGGCGCCACGGCGGCCCTGGTGGTGGGCGAGACCGTGGTCCCCGGCATCCTCGGCGTGCTGTGGCTGGGCGACGCCTCCCGTCCTGGCTTCGCCTGGATGGCCGTCCTCGGTTTTGTGGTGGCCGTGGCCGGAGCCGTGGCGGTGGCCTGGTTCGGCGAGCCGGAGTCGGGGCCGGAGACGGAACCCGGCTCACCGGGAGCGCGCTCCACGGATGCGGAGGCCGAGGCCGCGCCTACGGGCGGCTCGGCGCCGGATGGCGGCCAACGGGCCGAGGGCAGGCCCGCGCCCGCCGAGCAGCCCACTACCCCCGCCGGCCGGCCATAGCGCCGGCTCCTCCCAGGAACGGTCCCCTCCGCACACAACATCGAGAGCGTCACCCGAAGCCCCTACGAGAACCGGCGGTCCCAGGGCTGCCGCTCCAACAAAGAAGTCAGGCCGCAGCGTCCAGCACCACCACATCCCGCGCAGCGAAAGCGATGCCCACCCGCTGACCGACCTCGGGCGCGTCCCGCAGTGCGCAGGCCGCCTCCACCTGCGGTCCGCCGGTGGGCTGGAGCAGCAGGGCGACATGGGTGCCACGGAACGTCCGGGCCGCGACCGTACAGGGCAGGCCCTCCGGGACGGGCGTCAGCCGTACGCTTGCCGGGCGGACCAGCAGGCGGCACGGGCCGTCCAAAGTCCCGTACGGGACCGGCACCTTGCCCCATGGGGTGACGGCGGCGTCGCCCTGCACCGTCGCCTCGACGACATTGTCGAAGCCGAGGAAGCGGGCGACGAATTCGGTGGCCGGCCGCTGCCAGACCTCCAACGGGGTGCCGGTCTGCGCGATCTTGCCGTCCTGCATCACCACGACCCGGTCGGCGAGCGCGAAGGCCTCGCCCTGGTCGTGGGTGACGGCGAGCACGGTGGTGCCCAGCTCGTGGAAGAGGCGGCGCAGTTCGACGACCAGTCGTTCGCGCAGACCGCGGTCGAGCTGGCCGAGCGGCTCGTCCAGCATCAGCAGGCGGGGGCGCGGGGCCAGCGCGCGGGCCAGTGCGACCCGCTGCTGTTCGCCGCCGGACAGGGAGGCCACCGCGCGCCGCTGGGCGCCCGGCAGTCCGACGAGGTCCAGCAGTTCGGCGACCGTACGCTCCTGGTCGGCGCGCGAGGAACGCCGCATCCGCAGCCCGAAGGCGACATTTCCCGCGACATCGCGCTGCGGGAAGAGCTGGTGGTCCTGGAACATCAGCCCGACCCCGCGCCGGTGCGTGGGCACTCCTGACTGGTCCCGTCCCTCCAGCAACACCTGCCCTGCATCGGCCTGTTGGAGACCGGCGACCACGCGCAGCAGTGTGGACTTGCCGCTGCCGCTCGGCCCCAGTACGCAGACGATCTCGTGTGCGGTGACGTCCAGATCCACCACATCGAGGGCGGGACGCCCGGAGGCGCCGAAGCGGACGGTCACCCCGCCCAGCCGCAGCAGCTCCTGCGCGGTGGTGTCGGCCCGTGCGGTCATCTAGAACTCCCCGGACTGGTCGATGGGACGGATGCGCTCCAGGACCAGCAGGGCGCCGGCGCACACCACCATCAAGATGGTCGACAGGGCCATCGCCTGCCCGTAGTTGAGCTCGCCCGCTCGGCCCAGCAGTCGTGCCACGGCCACCGGCAGCGTCGGACGGTCCGGCCGTGCGATGAAGACGGTCGCGCCGAACTCACCGAGCGACACGGCGAAGGCGAAGCCCGCGGCGATCAGCAGTGCCCGCCGCACCATCGGCAGGTCCACCTCGCGCCACACCCGCCACGGTGAGGCGCCGAGCACGGCGGCCGCCTCCCGCAGCCGTCCGTCGACCGCCCGCAGGACGGGCAGCATCGTCCGGACCACGAACGGGACGCCCACCAGTGCCTGGGCGAGCGGGACCAGCCACCAGGAGGACCGCAGGTCTAGGGGTGGTTTGTCGAGGGTGATCAGAAAGCCGAAGCCGACGGTCACCGCGGAGACCCCGAGGGGCAGCATCAGCAGCACGTCGAAGCCGCGGACGAACCGGCTGATCACGGGAGTCCGCCCGGACGGCCCCCTGCGCAGCTGAGGGAGGGTCAGGGCGGCGGCCGCCAGCCCGCCCACCACCAGCGCGATCACCGTGGCCGCTGCCCCGTAGGCGAGGGAGTTCCACAGCGCGTCCAGGGGTGCGACGGCGAAGGTGCTGTCGGCGGCCGCGGCGGACCGCAGCGCTTCGTAGAAGACCGCTCCGTAGCCGTCCGGCCCGGCGAAGGACCGTTCCACGAGCACGACCAGGGGCACGATGAGCAGGACGGTGATGACGGCGAGCGTCCCCCACAGCAGCGCCCACTGGCCACCACCGCGCGGCCTGCGGGCGGTTTGTGCGGCGTTCACCAGCCGCAGCGCGGATTCCCTGCGGCGCACGGTCCAGGCGTGCAGCGCCAGCACTCCCAGCACCGCCACGAATTGGATCATGGTCAGGACCGCGGCCGTCGGCAGGTCCAGGAAGTCCGCGGTCTGCCGGTAGATCTCCACCTCCAGTGTCGAGAAGGTGGGCCCGCCCAGAATCTGCACCACCCCGAAGGAGGTGAAGGTGAAGAGAAAGACCATCAGGGCGGCGGCCGCGACGGCCGGCCCCAGGGCGGGCAGCGTCACCCGCCGCCAGGCGGCGAACCGTCCGGCGCCCAGCACCCGCGCCGCCTCCTCCTGACGCGGATCGAGCTGCCCCCACAGGCCGCCGACGGTCCGTACGACCACCGCGTAGTTGAAGAAGACATGCGCCAGCAGGATCGCCCACACCGAGGTGTCCAGGCGCACGCCCCACAGGTCGTCCAGCAGCCCGCCGCGCCCCACCAGCGCCAGGAAGGCCGAGCCGACAACAACGGTCGGCAGCACGAACGGCACCGCCACCACGGCCCGCAGCAGTTGCTTGCCGGGGAAGTCGAAGCGTGCGAAGACATACGCCCCGGGCAGCGCGATCAGCAGCGTCAGCCCGGTGGAGGCCGCCGCCTGCCAGACAGTGAACCACAGCACATGTACGACATCCGGGTCGCTCAGCACCGCACCGAACCGGCCCAGCTGCCACTGCCCGCCGTCCTTGAGCCCCCGCCCGACGATCGCGACGACCGGATAGGCGAAGAACAGCGCGAAGAAGGCGAGCGGCACCGCCATCAGGCCGAGCCGCACCGCCGTTCCCCGTGCGGGCCGCCGGCGCCGGCCGCCGATTACTTCAGAACGAGCGAGGACCACTGCTTGATCCACTGTTCACGGTTCTTGGTGATCGTCTCCGGGGCCGGCGTCGCCGGCTGGTCGATCGTCGCGCCGTACTTGGTGAACAGCTCCGGCACCTTGGCGTCCTTGCGTGCCGGATTGACGAACATCTGCAGCGGTACGTCCTCCTGGAACTTCTTGCTGAGCAGGAAGTCCAGCAGCGCCTTGCCGCCCTTCTCGTTCTTCGCGCCCTTGAGCAGGCCGCCGAATTCGATCTGCCGGAAGCAGGTGCCGGTCGCGACGCCGGTCGGGGCCTCCTTGGGCGCGGGCTTCTTTCCGAGCACCTCTGCGGGCGGGCTGGAGGCGTAGGAGACCACCAGCGGCTTGTCACCCTTGCCCTTGCTCGCCGCGGAGCCCGAGAACCGGTCGTTGTAGGCCTGCTCCCAGCCGTCGACGACCTCGACACCGTTGGCCTTGAGCTTCTTCCAGTAGTTCTGCCAGCCGGCGTCCCCGTACTTGGCGATGGTGGCGAGCTGGAAGGCGAGGCCCGGGGAGGAGGTCGCGGAGTTCTCCGTGACGAGCAGCCCCTTGTACTGCGGCTTGGTCAGATCGTCGAAGCTCTTCGGCGGCGCGATCTTGTGCCGGGTGAAGTAGCCGCGGTCGTAGTTGACGCAGATGTCGCCGTAGTCGAGCGGGGTGACGCGGTGCTCGCCCTTGTCTAGCTGCAGCGCGGCCGGGACGCTGTCCAGCCCCTTGGCCCGGTACGGGCTGAAGAGGCCCGCGTTCAGGCCGCGCGAGAGGAGGGTGTTGTCGATGCCGAAGAACACATCGCCCTGGGGATTGTCCTTGGACAGGATCGCCTGGTTGACGGCCTTGCCGGCGTCCCCGCCCATGAGGACCTTGACCTTGTAGCCGCTCTCCTTCTCGAAAGCGGCGATGACGGACTTCGAGGCGCTGAACGAGTCATGGCTGACGAGCGTGACGGTCTTGGCGTCCGCGCTGTCACCGCCCGAGGAACCACACGCGGCGAGTGCGGTCATACCGACCGCGGCGGCGAGCGCTGTCGCGGTGATCCTGCTGGTGGTGCTCACTGATTTCCTCCTGGCTGGCCAGGAAGAGACGCGGCCCCGCCCGGTGTCCGCGGCTCTCGACGTCCGATGACGTACGGAGGGGACTCCGGGCAGGGCGCAACAGCATGAGTGACGACCGAACTTCCTACCCGGAATGACCCGGGCGAGGTTCAAGGGTCTGCGGGCACCGTATGGCTACGACGCTTCCGCACTCTCAGCGCTGTGGCGCTCCCCTGTCGGAATGTGCATTTGTTCGATCACACGGTACCAGCGAGCCCTCAGCGTTCCGAGGCCGCGAGCTGCCCGCAGGCGCCGTCGATCTCCTGGCCGCGGGTGTCCCGGACGGTCACGGGCACGCCGTGCGCCTCGATGGCCTTGACGAACCCCCGCTCGTCCTCAGGACGCGATGCGGTCCACTTCGACCCGGGCGTCGGGTTCAGCGGAATCAGGTTCACATGGACCCGCTTGCCCTTCAGCAGCCGTCCCAGCAGGTCACCGCGCCACGCCTGGTCGTTGATGTCCCGGATGAGGGCGTACTCGATCGAGATGCGCCGCCCGGACTTCTCGGCGTACTCCCACGCCGCGTCCAGAACCTCGCGCACCTTCCAACGGGTGTTGACGGGCACGAGCGTGTCGCGCAGCTCGTCGTCCGGTGCGTGCAGCGACACCGCGAGCCGGCACTTGAAGCCCTCGTCGGCGAACCGCACCATCGCCGGGACCAGGCCGACCGTGGAGACGGTGATGCCGCGCTGGGACAGGCCCAGCCCGTCCGGCTCGGGGTCGGTCAGCCGCCGGATGGCGCCGACGACACGGTTGTAGTTGGCGAGCGGCTCGCCCATCCCCATGAAGACGATGTTCGACAGCCGCGCCGGTCCGCCCGGCACCTCGCCGTCGCGCAGCGCACGCATCCCGTCCACGATCTGGTGCACGATCTCGGCGGTGGACAGGTTCCGGTCCAGCCCCGCCTGCCCGGTGGCACAGAACGGGCAGTTCATACCGCAGCCGGCCTGCGAGGAGATGCACATGGTGACCCGGTCCGGGTAGCGCATCAGCACGGACTCGACGAGCGTGCCGTCGTGCAGCTTCCACAGGGTCTTACGGGTGGTGTCGTTGTCGCACGAGATGTGCCGTACGACGTTCATCAGATCCGGCAGCAGCGCCGCCGCCAGCTTCTCGCGCGCCGCCGCCGGGATGTCGGTCCACTGCGCCGGGTCGTGCGCGTAACGGGCGAAGTAGTGCTGCGACAGCTGCTTGGCACGAAACGGCTTCTCACCGATCGCGGCCACCGCTTCGCGGCGCTCCACAGGAGTGAGATCGGCAAGGTGCCGCGGGGGCTTCTTGGCCCCGCGCGGCGCAACGAAAGTGAGTTCTCCGGGTGCAGGCATGGTTCCTCCAGTGTCGCAGATGCACGAAGAGGGGCCTGCCACGTACTGCGGCAGACCCCTCCCGGGCATCGGGGACCCGTGATTCAGCCCGATCCCACAAAGATCACGAACAGCAGCCAGACGACCGGGGCGGTCGGCAGCAGGGAGTCGAGGCGGTCCATGATGCCGCCGTGGCCGGGGAGCAGGGTGCCCATGTCCTTGATGCCCAGATCGCGCTTGATCATGGATTCGCCGAGGTCGCCGAGGGTGGCGCTGGCCGCGACCGCGAGGCCGAGCAGCAGGCCCTGCCACCAGGCGCCGTGCTTGATCAGGAATTCCATGCACAGCGCGCCGGCCACCATCGCGAAGAGCACCGCGCCGACGAGTCCCTCGCGGGTCTTGCCGGGGCTGATGCGCGGCGCGAGCTTGTGCTTGCCGAACCGCCAGCCGACCGCGTACGCACCCGTGTCGCTGACGACCGTCAGCAGCAGGAACGTCATCACCCGCTGCGGCCCGTCGGGCTCGGCCGCGAGCATCAGCGCCACGAACGTCGCGAGGAAGGGCACATAGAACGCCGCGAAGACGCCGGCGGTGACATCCCGCAGATAGTTCTCGGGCGCCTCGGTCATCCGCCAGACGAGGACGGCCAGCGCGGTGAGCGCCATTGCCACCCATGCACCCTCGGCGCCGCGCACATATCCGGCGACGACCATGGCGGTGCCGCCGACCGCGAGCGGCACCAGCGGCACCTTGATGTCCTTGCACTCCGCCAGCCGCGAGGTCAGCTCCCACAGCCCCACGACGACGGCGATCGCGACCACGCCGATGAAGACGGGCTTGTAGACGAAGAGCGACGCGATGATGATCACGCCGAGACCGACGCCGACCCCTATCGCGGCACGCAGATTGCGGCCCGCGCTCTTCTTCTTCGGCTTCTCTGAGTCCTGCGGGCTGTGGTGCCCGGAGGAACCGGGGAAAGCAGTGGGCATGGGCTCCTGCGGCTTTTCGTCGCGGAACAGGGGGCCGCTCAGTCGAGCAGCCCCCCGGTCGTCCGGGTGGTCCCGGTTATTCCGGATGTCCCGATGTTCCCGGTCGTCGTCCTGGTGTCCGCCTGGCTCGGGCACGATGGGCATGGGCCGAGTCTGCGCCGCGTCGGCCCAGTCGTACACGGGACCCGCCGAGGCAGGGGGCGCCACCCCGCGAAGCGAGGAGGCCGGTCCGTTGTGGGGCGGTCCCCATTGACCGGCGCCGGGCGGGGCCCCCCAGGATGACTCGTTCATCAGACCTCGAGGAGCTCGGATTCCTTGTGCTTGAGCAGCTCGTCCACCTGCGCGACGTACTTCGCGGTGGTGTCGTCGAGCTCCTTCTCGGCGCGGCGCACCTCGTCCTCGCCGGACTCCTTGTCCTTGACGAGCTTGTCGAGGGTCTCCTTGGCCTTGCGGCGCACGCTGCGGATCGAGATCTTCGCGTCCTCGCCCTTGCTCCGGGCGACCTTGATGTACTCCTTGCGACGTTCCTCGGTCAGCTCCGGGAAGGTCACTCGGATGATGTTGCCGTCGTTGCTCGGGTTGACGCCGAGGTCCGAGTCCCGGATCGCCTGCTCGATGTTGCGCAGGGCGCTCTTGTCGAACGGGGTCACCACGGCCATCCGCGGCTCGGGGACCGCGAACGACGCCAGCTGGTTGATCGGCGTCATGGCGCCGTAGTAGTCCGCCACGATCTTGTTGAACATCGCCGGGTGCGCACGCCCGGTGCGGATCGCGGCGAAGTCCTCCTTGGCGACCACGACGGCCTTCTCCATCTTCTCCTCGGCCTCGAGGAGGATCTCTTCGATCACCACTTGCTCCTGGTCTTTTCGGTAAGAAGCAGAGCCTCGCCCCTGCCGCGCGTCTTCTCCTGCACGGTGTCCGACCGGCAGGCAGTTGTCCATCCCCGTGCCGAGGTCTTCCCCCGGCCGGGAGTTGCCGCCCGTACAGGCCGATGCCCGTACGGAATCACGGCAGTTGGGGCCGTCAGGCCCGGGTGCCCTGATCGCTGACGAGCGTGCCGATCTTCTCACCCTTCACCGCACGCGCGATGTTGCCCTCGGCGAGCAGCTCGAACACGAGGATCGGGAGCTTGTTGTCCCGGCACAGCGTGATGGCGGTGGCATCGGCGATCTTCAGGTCGCGGGTGATGACCTCACCGTATTCGAGCGCGTCGAACTTGACCGCGTCCGGATTCTTCTTGGGGTCGGAGTCATAGACCCCGTCCACACCGTTCTTGCCCATCAGCATGGCCTCGGCGTCGATCTCCAGGGCACGCTGGGCGGCGGTGGTGTCGGTGGAGAAGTACGGCATACCCATACCGGCGCCGAAGATGACGACCCGGCCCTTCTCCAGGTGGCGCACCGCGCGCAGCGGAATGTACGGCTCCGCAACCTGGCCCATCGTGATCGCTGTCTGGACGCGGGAGTCGATGCCCTCCTTCTCCAGGAAGTCCTGGAGGGCCAGACAGTTCATGACCGTTCCGAGCATGCCCATGTAGTCGGAGCGTGCCCGGTCCATGCCGCGCTGCTGAAGTTCGGCGCCGCGGAAGAAGTTGCCGCCGCCGATCACGATGGCGATCTCGTAGCCGTCGCGGACCACGGCGGCGATCTCGCGGGCCATCGCGTGCACCACATCGGGATCGACACCGAGTCCGCCGCCGCCGGCGAACGCCTCGCCCGACAGCTTCAGCAGGAAGCGCCGCCTGCCGCCGTTACCGGCATGGTCTGTGTGCGCGCCGTCGGCACCGTGATTCATTGAGCTCTCCTCGTGCACATACGAAGAAGGCCATTGCCGTGGGTCTGGTTCAGATCCCCTTGCGGCAATGGCCTCCTCGTCACATCTGCGGCCGGCCGTTGAGCGGCCGACTGCGTACGACCCTAGCGGGGTCGCAGGTCATTCGCTGCCTTCGCGGCAGGCTCAGATGCCGACCTTGATGCGCGAGAAGCGCTTCAGGGTGACACCGGCCTCCTGCAGGACCTTCTCGACGGACTTCTTGTTGTCGAGCGCGTACGGCTGGCCGAGCAGCGTCGCGTCCTTGAAGAAGCCGTTGAGGCGGCCTTCGACGATCTTCGGCAGGGCGGCCTCGGGCTTGCCCTCGGCACGGGTGGTCTCCTCGGCGACGCGCCGCTCGGCCTCGACGACCTCGGCCGGGACGTCGTCCTTGGAGAGGTACTTCGGGGCGAACGCGGCGATGTGCTGCGCAACGCCCTTGGCGACCTCGGCGTTCTCCTTGTCGAGCTCGACAAGGACACCGATCTGCGGCGGCAGGTCAGGCATGGTGCGGTGCATGTACGCCGACACGTAGCCGTCGGAGAACTGCGCGAAGCGGTCCAGGACGATCTTCTCGCCCAGGTTGGCGTTGGCCTCGTCGACGAACGCCTGGACGGTCTTGCCGGCCACGATCTCGGAGGCGAGCAGGGCCTCGATGTCGGCCGGAGAGGTCTTCGCGACGTGCGCGGCGATCTCGTTGGCGACGGCCTGGAACTTCTCGCCCTTGGCGACGAAGTCCGTCTCGCACTTCAGCTCGACGATGACGCCGGAGGTGTTGTCGCCGGCGATCACGGAGACCACCGCGCCGTTCTCGGCGGAGCGGCCCTCGCGCTTGGCGACGCCCTTCTGGCCCTTGATGCGCAGCGCCTCGACGGCCTTGTCGACGATGCCCTCGGCCTCGTCCAGGGCCTTCTTGCAGTCCATCATGCCTGCGCCGGTGAGCTCGCGGAGCTTCTTGACGTCGGCGGCGGTGTAGTTCGCCATGGTCTGTGAATCTCTTCTCGAAATCTCGAAGTCGAAAGATCTACGGGTGGACGGCGGGGGCGGCGCGCGTTGCGCCCTCCCCCGCCGTCATCAACCGGATGCTGCGGGTCAGGCCTGCTCGGCGTCCGCGGCCGGCGTCTCGGCCTCGGCGGCCGGGGCCTCGGCAGCCGGAGCCTCGGCGGGAGCCTCAGCAGCCGGAGCCTCGGCGGCGGGGGCCTCGGCCGGCTTCTCGGAGTCGGCCTTCTTCTCGCCCTCGAGCAGGTCGCGCTCCCACTCGGCCAGCGGCTCGGCGGCGGCAGCCTTCTCGCCGGGCTTCTGGTCGCCGGTGGCGGCACCGGAGCGGGCGATGAGGCCCTCGGCGACGGCGTCGGCGATCACGCGGGTGAGCAGGGTGACGGAGCGGATCGCGTCGTCGTTGCCCGGGATCTTGTAGTCGACCTCGTCCGGGTCGCAGTTGGTGTCGAGGATCGCGACGACCGGGATGTTGAGCTTGCGCGCCTCACCGACGGCAATGTGCTCCTTCTTGGTGTCCACGATCCAGACGGCGCTGGGCACCTTCTGCATCTCGCGGATACCACCAAGGGTCTTCTCCAGCTTGGCCTTCTCGCGGGAGAGAACCAGGAGCTCCTTCTTGGTGAGGCCGGAGGCGGCCACATCCTCGAAGTCGATCTGCTCGAGCTCCTTCAGGCGCTGCAGGCGCTTGTAGACGGTCGAGAAGTTGGTCAGCATGCCGCCGAGCCAGCGCTGGTTCACGTAGGGCATGCCCACGCGGGTCGCCTGCTCGGCAATGGCCTCCTGGGCCTGCTTCTTCGTGCCGACGAACATGACCGAGCCGCCGTGGGCGACGGTCTCCTTGACGAACTCGTAGGCGCGGTCGATGTACGACAGCGACTGGAGCAGGTCGATGATGTAGATGCCGTTGCGCTCCGTGAAGATGAAGCGCTTCATCTTCGGGTTCCAGCGGCGGGTCTGGTGCCCGAAGTGGACGCCGCTTTCCAGCAGCTCCCGCATCGTAACGACGGCCATGGCCGTACTCCTTGTTGTTCTCGGTTCCACTGCGGCCGGTCGGCCGCGGTGCCTGACGCCCCGACGCGCCTGCCGGGGAAGGCACCTTGCGGAGCCGTCCGAGGACCGAGGAGCGCGGCCGTCGTGCTGCCCGAAAGGGACTGGTGCACTGACGGCGGGGCGTGCGAAGTCGACCCGGTGACCCGGATCGCCACCAGAAGTGTACGGGACTGCCGATGCACCGGGCGACACACACCATTTTGAACCCCGCGCGAGTGACGCCGTTGTCCACAACCGGCCGGTCATCCACAGCTTCGGACCAAGATCCCCACGCCGTGGGGCGTCTGCGTCACCGTCGAGACATGCGACGAAAGATGCGACGACAGATGCCACCGGAAACGCAACAAAATTCGGGCGGGGACTCGCCCGGCTTCCAGGACTTGGAAGCCGGGCAGGGCTTGCAGGGCCGGCAGAGACGCCCTGGGTTCCCTGGGCTCCGCGACTTCCGTGGAGGCTCCTCGGGCCGGTTCAGCCGCCGGCGGAGCCAAGCCCACAGCCGACCGCGCCGCGCGCCGGTACCCCTCCCCACCCTCCCCGTTCCCCTTCCCTTCCCCCGGCACCGGTCCCGCTTCCGGCCGCCTGCGCCATTACCGCCGGCG
The DNA here is from genome assembly GCF_003389455.1 of Streptomyces inhibens. Taxonomy (GTDB): domain Bacteria; phylum Actinomycetota; class Actinomycetes; order Streptomycetales; family Streptomycetaceae; genus Streptomyces; species Streptomyces inhibens. Next base: position 34,438 of record NZ_QUAC01000169.1, read on the forward strand.
CCGAGCCGGAAGCCGACCGGACACGGGACGAGCTGCTTCTTTCCGGCCCGCGTGGCGTGCGCGCTCCTGGCTCCGGCGATGGCAGTGGTGCTCTCCCTGCCGGGGATGATCCTGGTCCCCCCGCTCACACACGCTGTCGCTCCGTTCCTGGCCACGCTGGCAGGGCACGGGGTGGAGCTCGGAGCGGCTCGACCTGCGGGGGCGGAACGCCCTGACGCGACGGGACGACCCGGAGCTGCGGAACGTCCCGAGCCATCGGCTTCGGCTTCGGCTTCGGCTTCGGCTTCGGCTTCGGCTTCGGCTTCGGCTTCGGCTGGGGACCGTGCCTGGCCTGTTGTGGGAACGGCCGGCATACGTCCCGCGGTGTTACGCGGCTGGGAGCCGCCCCCTTCCCCCTGGGCGGCGGGCCACCGCGGCGTGGACCTGGCCGCATCCGCCGGCGCGACGGTGCGGGCGGCCGCGCCCGGCCGGGTTGCGTACGCGGGAACCGTCGCCGGCCGTGGCGTCCTCACCATCGAGCTGTCCCACTCGGGTCGCCCTCCCCTACGCACCACCTACGAGCCCGTACGCTCCACGGCCCGGAAGGGCCAGCCCGTCACGGCCGGTCAGCCGGTCGGCGTACTGCAACGCGGCCCGTTCCACTGCCGCGGGCCCTGCCTTCACTGGGGCCTGCGCCGCGGAAAGACGTACCTGGACCCGCTGTCACTGCTGCCCGGGAGCATGCTCGGCGGCGGCCCGTCGCGGCTCCTGCCGGTCTTCGGGGTTCCCTTGCCCGCTGGCGGCCGCACGGATCCTCGGCGACCGGAACCAGCAGCTCAGGAGACACGGTCGAGGCCGACCGGGGCCGCCCTCCTGGGGGCGGTCGGGCTCGCGGCCGCGGCCCTCTGGGCACTGGGCCGTCTGCCGCCCGACCGGCCGGCGGGGAGGGGTGGGCGTGCGGGAGACGGGTGACGGGTGGCGGTGGTGCGGCCGGCTCAGCCAGTGGGGAGATGAGGGGTGATCACGAGCGAGGTGGTGGTGATCGCGGGGAGGTGAGGGAAGCGCAGAGGTAAGCGGGGCCGCGCGGTAGCGACAGGGCACGCGGGGAGGTGAGGGGCGCGCAGAGGTGGCGGCGGCCGCGCGGTAGCGGCAGAGGAGCGCGGGGCGGAGAGGCCGGCTCGGTCTGATCGCACCGCGCCGTAGACCAACATCCAGGCCATGAGTCCGGCAACACTGCGGGCTGCGGGCTGCGGGCTGCGGGCTGCGGGCTGCGGGCTGCGGGCTGCGGGCTGCGGGCTGCGGGCTGCGGGCTGCGG
>NZ_QUAC01000166.1 GCF_003389455.1 Streptomyces inhibens
GCCGAGCCACCCCACACCCCCGGATCAACGGTCCCGGAGTGATCCAACCACCTCGAAGATCATTTCGTTAGGAGTTCTAAGAGCCTGTCGGGTGGCTGATCGTACGCGGTGTGTGATCGGTGCTCAGGGGGCATGGCGAAGGCCGGCCCTCAGGCGAGTACCTCGATCCACTGACGCTCGATCGGTGGGCGGCAACGCCGATTTCACCGAAGATCCCGGACCGTACTCCGGTCGTGCCGATGCCGTCGGTGATTTCGCGGACGTTGTCGTCGGCGGGCTGGTGGGCGGACCGCTTCCAGACTTCGTCGGCGAGTGGTTGCGCTCACCGCTGCCGAAGCAGTGCGGTGGCGTTGTGCTGAACCCGGCCCAGCAGCTGCCGGAGCATGGTGCGTTCGTCCACGGAGAGGTCCGCGAGGAGGCTCTGTTCGATCTGCTGGTGGATCGGCCAGAGGGCGGCCAGAGCCTGTTCGCCTGCCGGGGTGCAGGTGAAGGCGTCCCCGTCCGGGGTGAGCCAGCCGCGTTCTGTCAACGGGGCGATCAGGGCGTCCAGTTCGCCGGATCCCACGCCCAGGTCGCGGCGGAGTTCCGCGGCCGGAGTCCGCTTCTCGGCGGCGATCACCATCACGGCGATGAGCTGGGCGGAGGAGAGGCCGGCCGCCTCGCGCATGGCGTGGTCGAAGGCGTCCCTGATCAGCCGGCCGGTGAGCGAGATATCGCGGCCGAGGCTGCCGCGGATGCGTTCGGTGAGCATGGCGAGCACCATCCTGGTTCGCAGTTCGTACATCGAGATCCCGGCCGCCACCCCGACGTTGAGCGATTCCACTTGCCCGGCCATGGGAATGGCGACCAGCAGGTCGGCGGCATCCATGATCTCCTCGCTGACGCCGGCCGTCTCGCCGCCGACGACGAGCGCAACGGGGCGGCCGTCCAGTGGTGCGAGTCCCTGCACGTGGCTGCCCCGCGGGCTGGTGGCCACGATCTGAAACCCGGCCTCGCGCAGGCCCACCACCATTTGCCGGGGCGAGGAGAAGCGCCGGACACGGGCACCCAGGACCGAACCGCGCGAGGCATCGAGCACCCGTCGCGAGCTGAGGTCGGTGTCGGGATCCGTCAGCACGACATCGTCCACTCCGAGGGCGCGGGCGCTGCGCACGATGGTGCCCAGATTACCCGGGTCGGCCACGCCGTCGCAGACCAGCGCGAACTCGCCCCAGGGAAGGTGCGGGTCGACCGCGGCGGGCAGCGGTGCGACAGCCAGCCAGGAGACCGCGCGGGAGGCGCCGGCCACCTGCCGTAAGACCCCGTCGCGGACACGGTGGACGGCAACCGCCGCCCGGTGCAGGCTCTCGGCGAGCTCGTCGTCCTCCGTCGTATCGGCCCCTTGCGCGCGCAGCACCACGTCGAGCCGGGCTCCGGCCGCGCGAACCTGTTCGATCAGGGAACAGCCCTCAAGAACGCATCGCCCGGCGGCGATACGCTGAGTGCGGGTCTGCAGTGCGCGCGCCTGAGCGACCCGCGGATCCTTGACGGAGGTCACCACGTCTTCGGCCACCGGGCAATGGTCCCACTGTGATCGCGGATCAGATGACACGGGCGGCGTCCGCCGGGTTCGGTGCACGGTCGACTTTGTCGACGGCAGTGGGAACATGCGGACCTGCTGGTATCCCCATCGCCATGGTCACGGTGCCGTGGAGTACATCGCTCGCTTGCCGAAGCGCGCAGCTACGGCCCGGCACCGCCTCGTCCACGCCGACTGCCTCTGGCCGTCGCAATGATCACGTGGTGTGTGCCAGTGCAATAACTCCAGGGCCGTCAGCGGCTCATGCGATCCGTCCAGTCTGACCGATGCGATGTGGGAGGTCATCCAGCCTCTGCTTCCGGTACGCGACCTGCGTAAAGGCGGTGGCGTGCGCAAGTACGGGGACCGGCTGGTCCTCGACTCGATCCTCTACGTGCTGCGGTCGGGCTGCCAGTGGCGGATGCTCCCGCATGACCTGATGCCCTGGAACGCAGCGCACCGCTGGTTCACCAAATGGCGCAGGGACGGCACTTGGGACGGCATCCACGCCGCGTTGCGCCGACGGGTACGGGAGGACGCGGGGCGGGATCCCGCCCCCATTGGCCCGGCTCGCCGAGGGCTTCCGCACGGTTGCATTGGTGTGGGCTGATGGCGGCTATGCCAACTCCATTGATTCCAGACTCCTTTCCTGGGCCCGTGACACGTTGAGCATCGTCGTGGAGATCGTGAAGCGGACCGACGATGTCAAAGGCTTCAAGGTGCTGCCCCGCCGTTGGGTTGCCGAGCGGACGTTCGGCTGGCTGGTCCGCAACCGCCGTCCGGCCCGCGACTATGAACGGCTCACCACTACCTCGGAGGCCATGATCAAGGTAGCGATGATCCGGCTGATGCTCGTCCGTCTGGCGGGGCAGTCATCGCGCTGGAGCCACGATGACGACCGGAAAACCGCCCGGTCCGCGGACATCGAGGCCCTCATCGCAGCGTGATCAACCGGCCACCCGACAGACTCTACTCGTACTGGGCGCCTCGCTCGGTACCACATGGCACAGGTTGTAGATCGCGTCTCGTGGGTCCAGGTCAGGGGCGTAGGCGCAGGTCAGGGCCTTGTGGTCCAGGAGCGTCAATGCTGTTGGTGAGACGCGTGTGATACCGCGTGAGAGGTGAGGAACCCCTGTCGGCTTGTCGGCGGGGGTTCCTGCGTTCGGGGACGGGCCCGGTGGGCCGTCTTTTCCCGACACCGGCCGACCTCATTCGGATCCCGGCGCCCGGCAAGACAGCCGTCACCTATGCCGANTTCGGATCCCGGCGCCCGGCAAGACAGCCGTCACCTATGCCGAGCCTTCCAGACGGACGGGCCGGATGTCGCTTGGGGGAATCAGCGGGACGCTTGGTCGGCTACGCGGAGCGGGCGGAGCCGGGCGATGGCGGCCCGTTCCATGGCTCCCGCCTCGGTGGGAGCAGCGGTCAGGGTCTTGTCGGCCCATGAGGCGCGGCGCTTGGTACCAGCGGTGCGGACGTCGACGGGGAGGCAGACGAGGGCCATTTGCCACGGGGCACCGCCGTTCGCTGGTCGTTTGGGGGCGCCGATCCCGGCGGCTCTCTCGTCTGCGTCCGTTGTGCGCAACGTGCCACAACCGCGAGACAGTGAAGCGCCAGCCGGGGCGGTTGGGCGTTGTACGGGGCGGCTCTGCCGTTCGACCACGACTGTTGTATCAAGACCGGACCTGGGGTGAGGGGGCAGTGAGCGTTCGGCCTCGGATGGTCAGGGCGGAAACTTACGACTCGGTCCGCGATTGAGGTCAGGACGTGCTGGCCTGACAGGTCGGCTGGTGGATGATCAGCAGGCCGCCTGCCAGGCGAGCACCAGTTCGGCGCTCGGCTGCGGGTGGTCGGCCGACGGGCGGAGCGGTCCGAGACCGATGAAGCGATTGCACGATGGGCCTCGGCGCTCTGGTCGAGGAGCATCGCGGACCGCGTCGTAAAAGAGCGTTTTGTTCCGGTGGGAGTGTTTGATACCGACGTTTGTCGTGGCGAGCGCGTTCGAAGGGAGTCAGGCCCCCGAGGGGCGTACGGCCGACTGCGTGATCGTGGATGATCGGAAGCGCGTTCCTTACTGCCAGGGCGCTGAAGACGGCAGGTGCCTGGCAGGGACATACAGTCTGTTCCCTGCCGCTGGAGGGGGATAGCGATGAGCAAGCAGCGGTGGGTGGGAACGGTCCTGCTCAGCCTCAGCATGGGCCTCGTTTCCGGATGCTTGGGATCACCGGAACCGCAGGCGGAACACGTCACGCGCTCCGACCTGGTCGGTGAGTGGCACGCCGGCGGCATGTGTGATTCCTCGGTGAGGCTTGAGGAGGACGGCTCCGCACGGGTGTCGCGATGGCCGACAGCCCTGAACGACAAGGGCCGCATTGCTCAAAGGAAGAACGGCACGGGAACCTGGATGCTGGAAACATTCCAGGGCAAGCAGGAACTCAAGGTAAAGCTGGGTAAGACGTTCGAAACGGTGCTACTACGCCAGAGCGATGGCCGGCTCATGCTCCTGCAGATTCCGGGGGACGACCCGGACAACAGCATCGGCTGCCGCTTTATGCGCGTCCACGAACCCAGTTGAAAGAACGCTCAGCTCGTTGATTCGTAGGCGATTGCAGGCCACGTTCCGGCGCGCCGGCTCGTCAGCCGCAGACCCCCGCACTGGCACGGGGCCGCCGAACTGGCAGCTGAAGCCGTTGATTCGACCTGTGTTTCACAACCCCCACCTGATGCGGAGCAACGGATAGGGGCAAGGGCATGAGACAGCGAACCCGCGCGGGCTCGCCGTACGACGGACCCGCCCATTCCTCGCTGGTGAAGTCCGTTCAGCGCCGGGTACGGGAGCCGCGCCCGCCAAGAACGCCCTGCCCCCGCAGCGGGGGCCACCCCCCGCCGCTGCTGCACGGCCGGGCGTACGGAGCGCCGCTGCACCGCGGCCCGGCGTCCGGGCTTGGTCAGAGGTGGCGCACCCGCCCGGCGATCAGGTGCCCGGCGAGCAGATAGATCGCGGCAGGCAGACCGTAATTGAGGGCGACGCGCAGTCCTTCGGTATCCATGGTGAAGATGTCCCGCGCCCACCAGGCGAGCCAGTCCGCCACGCCCTTCACGAACTGGACGAAGACGCTGCCCTGGTTCGCGTCGAGCAGGTAGAGCAGGATCCAGAGCCCCAAGAACGTGGCGGCTATGTCGGCAATCGTATGGAGTGCCAGGGCCGCCCGCTTTGCGGCGGTGCCGCCACGGCCGCCGCTGTACTGATCATCTACGGGTAGAGATTCGCGTCTGTGGCTCATGGGAGTCGCAATCTGACGTACGGAGCGCCTCGGCAGCAGGGAAGAGCGAGCACAGCCAGGGTGGCCACCCCCCACAGGAGTCACCCTGGCCGTAATCGCCTACGGGGGCGAAAGCGCGCCCGTACGCAGTTCTGCGTCGCAGCATGCTGCCGCGTTACCCGACCAAGCGATACGTCCCATGTATGCAGACATATGCACTCTTGCAGCCGCCTGGTCGTGCGGGTGTGACAATCGATCAACCGGTGGCGCAGTAGAAGTAGCCGACTGGTCCTCGGCGCAGCGGACCCGACGGTTCCCCCCGTGCCGGCGGGTCCGCCACCCGGCGCGGGCGGCGCTACCAGTCCCGCCCGCGCCGGCTCCCTATCTCGCACAGAGTGGTGCGCTCTGTGCGCAGCGCGACCAACGTGCGTGAGGCATCGTGGCGCATCCTTGCGTGCCACAGATGTGCAGGAATGGTAGCCAAGAGTTTCGAAGATGTTACGGACCAGACATCGACAGCGTGCCTACTATGACCAACTTGTTCAGACGAGTTATTCGCACAAGTTCTCACCCCCCACGCGAATCCCCGTGTGTCCCCTGTGCCCTCTTGTGTACCCCTCTGGAGAGACCGTGACCGAGATCCTGCCGAGATCCGCCGTCCTTGCCGGCGGCCTCGTTGCCGCCATATTCGTCCTCAGCGCCTGTGGCGCGGGCCCCGACGCGTCGACCAACGCCGACGGAGAGAGCGCGGCCACCGCGATCGACGCCAAGGACTTCGGGGGCATGGACGCGCTCGTCAAGGCAGCCAAAGAGGAAGGCACGCTGCACGCCATCGCGCTCCCCCGCGACTGGGCCAATTACGGCGCGCTGATCGACGGCTTCGAGAAGAAGTACGGCATCAAGGTCGAGGTGGAGAACCCGGACGGCACCAGCCAGGACGAGATCAACGCCGTCACCTCCCGCAAGGGCAAGGACCGGGCGCCCGACGTCCTCGACCTCGGCAGCTCCTTCGCGTACAGCGCCGCCCAGCAGGGTCTGCTCGCGCAGTACATGGTCGCCGATTTCATTGACATCCCCGACGGCCAGAAGGACGCGATGAGCCGCTGGTACAACGGGTACGGCGGCTATATCTCCATCGGCTGCGATGCCAATCGCGTGAGGACCTGTCCGACCACCTTCAAGGATCTGCTCAAGCCGGAGTACAAGGGGCAGGTCGCGCTCAACGGCAACCCCAACAAGTCGGGTTCGGCCTTCGGCAGTGTGTACGCGGCCGCCCTCGCCAACGGCGGCTCCTTCGACTACATCCAGCCCGGCCTCGACTTCTTCGCCAAGCTCAAAAAGAACGGCAACTACACGCCCGTCCAGTCCACCTCGGCCACCATCATGAAGGGCCAGACGCCGATCGTCCTCGACTGGGACTACCTCAACGCCGGGTACACCGACGAGTTCAAGAGCAAGGGACTCGACTGGCAGGTCACGGTCCCAGAGGACGGCAAGTTCTCGCAGTACTACTCGCAGGCCATCAACGAGGACGCCCCGCACCCGGCGGCCGCCCGACTGTGGGAGGAGTACCTCTTCAGCGCCGAGGGCCAGAACCTCTGGCTCAAGGGCTACGCCCGCCCGGCCCTGATGGCCGCCATGGAGAAGGACGGCACGCTCGACAAGACCGCGGCCGCCAAGCTGCCGAAGGTCTCCGGCACGCCGAGAATCCCGACCGAGTCGCAGCTGGGCTATGCCAAGGATGACATTGCCCAGGGCTGGGGCAAGGCCGTCTCCAGGTAACTGCGACTCTCACCAGGGCCGACGCGGTCCCGCCGTTTCTTCGGAGCGGCGGCGCCGCGCGGCCGGCTGGTGCTCGCGAATCTCGGCGGCGTCCCGCTGGCCTTCGCCTTCGTCGGCCCCCTCGGCAACGCCGGTGTCCTGACCACCCACCTGGGGGGCAGTGATCGGTACCGAGGTGTTCTTGGCCACCGCGGCCGGATACCGCGAACTGCTGGAGTGGGCCAGGGGGCTGGGCGGGGTGCGGCGGGCCGGAGTGGAGGGGACCGGCTCGTTCGGGGCGGCTCTGTCCCGCTACCTTGAACGCCGCATCAAGGAGGGCAAGACCCGACTCGATGTCGTCCGATGTGGCTCTATCGAGCAGTAGTGGGTTCTGGCACAGATCTTGGGGAGCGGTCGCGGAGGGTGACCTCAGTGTTCGATTGCGATACACCAATCGAGTGTGAGACCGCGTACGCCGTGCTGCCGAACAGCAAATGGTGACGCTCCGTCAGGTAGCTGTACGTCTCCGCCGTTCGGGGCCGCGCCCGGAGACGGTGCTGGTCATGCAGGCCGACGCATCGTTCTGGGACTCGCTGGTGTTCGACGGGATCGACGACCTGGCCATCGAGGCGGTGACGGCCGCTTTCGGCACGGTCGATGTGGCGGCAAGAGGCCGGGCGGCCGGGGCGGCCTGCCCGGACTGCAGGCGCTTCTCGGACCGGGTGCATGACTCCTACCAGCGCAGACTCAGAGATCTCCCACTCGGCGAGTTCCGCGTCGTGATCCTGTTGACGGTCCGGCGTTTCATCTGTGGCTCGGCGGACTGCCCACGCCGGACGTTCGCCGAGCCGTTTGCACAGTTGACCACCCCGTACGCGCGCTTCACCAGCCGACTCAACCGCGCCTTGGAGCGCATCGGGCTGGCACTGGCCGGACGGGCTGGCTCCCGGCTGGCTGCCCAACTGGGCTTTGATGCAGGGAGGATGACCTTGCTGCGCCGGGTCATGGCGTTGCCGGATCCGCAGCCCAGCACGCCGCGGGTGCTGGGCGTTGACGATTTCGCCACCCGACGCGGACAGCCGTACGCCACTGTGATCACGGACGGCGAACGCCACCACCCGATCGATGTCCTGCCCGGACGTGCAGCGGCACCGCTCGCCGCGTGGCTCACCGCGCACCCCGGCGTGGAGATCATCTGCCGGGACCGGGCAGGCGCATACGCTGAAGGGGCCCGGCTCGGTGCCCCTGACGCTCTCCAGGTCGCCGACCGGTTCCACCTGTGACAGGGCCTCGGCCGGGCGGTGGAGACCTGTGTCGCCGCCCACCGTGACTACCTGCGGGCCCCGCCGCTGGAACCCAAGCCGTCGTCCGCCGACATGCTGTGGGAACCGGCGCGCTCGGGCACCGCCCTGCCACAGAACGACTCGGGCCGCGGGGTCCCAGATCCTTCGGGGCCGCGGGCCCAGCGCAAGAAGGCCGCGCATGCCCAGGTCCACGAGCTGCTCGCGCAGGGCCACTCGCGCCGGGCGATCGCCCGACACCTGGGCTGGGGCCTCAGCACCGTGCTGCGCTATGCGAGCGCGACCCGCTGGCAGGACACCATCGGCGAAGGCCGGCCCCGGCCCAGCCGGCTCGATCCGTACAAGTCCTACCTGGAGCGGCGATTCGCCGAAGGGTGCACGAGTGTCACCCGGCTGCACCGTGAACTGCTCGCCGAGAATGCTGCCGTCACCTACGGCATGGTCCGCGCTCATATCGCCGCCCTGCGTGCCTCTCCGCCCGAAGCACCGCCTCCACCACCGACGGTGCGGCAGGTGACTGGCCGGCTCACCCGCCATCCCACGTCCTTGAGTGACGACGACCGCACAGCCTTGAAGGCCGTCCTGGCCCACTGCCCCGAGTTGGACACGGCCGCCGAGCGCATCCGCGGCTTCGGCGAGATACTCACCGACCGCCTCGGCGCCATGCTCCCCAGCTGGATCGACGCTGTCGAAGCCAGCCAACTGCCCGGCCTCACCGGCTTCGCATGCCACCTGCGCCGCGACTTCGACGCCGTGACAGCCGGCCTCACCCTGCACTGGAGCTCCGGTGGCACAGAAGGTGCCGTGAACCGCATCAAGAAGATCAAAAGGCAGCTCTACGGACACGCCGGATTCGAACTACTTCGCAAGATGATTCTGCTTCAGTGACCGATCGTGACGGCTCCCCGCGATCAATGCCAGACTCCGCTGAAACGGGGACTTTCCAGGCTGTGGCCACGGCTCGATGCGAGTGCCTGAACGGTGCCTGCGGCAGCTGCGAGAGGAACAGAGCAGTGTTGCCATCACCTCCAATGAAAGCTTTTTGCGCGTGCCGCCGTCCGGATGATGAGGTGGCACGATGACCAATCACGATGAGGTGGCGGCTGTCCGACCGTTGACACTGGCTTGGGTGAGCCAGCACCTGGAGGCCGGCGAACGGATCGTCAGAACCGAGGCGCTGCATGGCGGCATCACTGCCGAAATGCGGAGGCTGACCATCGGCACGCGGGACGGAGGAACCCGTCACCTGGTGCTGCGGAGTTTCGTCGACCCGTTCTACGTGGGGCACGCCGAGGACTGGCTGAACAGGGAGGCCGGCGCCCTGACCCTGCTCGCGGGGACCGGCGTGCCGGCTCCTGGACTGGTCGCGGTTGACGCTACCGCCGCGCATTGCGAGTATCCGTCGCTCCTGATGACGCATCTGGGGGGCCGGACGGTCTTCGACGATGAGGGATTGGAGACACGCGTTCCTCTGCTGGCCCGTCAACTCGTAGCAATCCATGCGTTGCGACCCGTCGACCGGCCCAGGGAGTATGTGGCGTTGACGACCGCCGACACCGTCGTGACTCCAAAGGGCGCCGACGCGGCGGTATGGGCCGCGGCGATCGACGTGATCCGGGGGCCCGCGCCGCCCTATGAAGGGCGATTCCTGCACCGGGACTTCCAACCCGGCAACGTGCTGTTCGACGTGCCGCCGCCAGGGTCGGCAGATGCCCGGATCACCGGCGTCGTTGACTGGGCAGCGACCTCCTGGGGCCCGGCGGATCTCGATGTGGCGCACTGCTCGACCAATCTCGCGCTGCTGCACGGCCCGGCGTGGGGTCTGCGGTTCGCTGAGGCGTATGAGGAGGCCGGCGGGGTGCTGGCCGCGGCCGCGAGCGAGCGGCTGTACTGGCGGGTGCGGGACGGGCTGGCATGCTCAGAAGAAGTGCAGCAGGTGGCGCAGTCATGGCGGAAGGCAGGGAGAACAGAGCTGACGACGCGGGCTGTGGAGGAGCGGCTGGATGCCTATGTCACCGCCGTGATGGACGCGCTGGGCTGAGCCGAAGCAGCCCGGGGCGTGGGCCGGCGGTGAGCGCCAGGTCCGGCTGAGCCGATCGCACACCCGCACCGGGGCACCCCCGAGTACGGCCGACAGCTCTGCGACGCCTCCAAAACGAACGGCAATATCACTCGCCGTAACAGCTCCCCAAGATCTGTGCCAGAGCCCATTTCTCGTGAACATTCACCGCCTTGCAGATCGTCCATCGCCTTCCAAACCGATGGAAAAACGCTGCTGCTTGATGTGAACGAAGCCATCCGATGCCTCAAATGTACGCTGCGCGGGAGGTCTTCCACCTGGTCAGACCCACACAGTCATGCCCCCGTCATAGGGGCAGTTGAGAGGTGAGGAACCTCCGCCGGCCTGATCCGGCGGGGGTTTCGCGTGTGACGGCGGGGTCGCGCTGTGCGGTGTTCGGCGGGGCCCGGTTGTCCTCAGGCTCGCCGCTTCCGACCGGCGCCTCTCACCTGTCCTGCCGCACCAAAATGCCGAAGAACGGGGCGTCGTGCAGGACCTGGACGTGCCGGCGGTTACCGACCACGGCCACCCGGCAATCCGGACCGACCGTCGAGGCGGTAGCGGGCCTTGTGACGTCGCCATGGGTGGAGAACCCATCTGGGTAACCGTGAGTCGTCCGTTAACGACGCCGCGATCAGGAAGTGGCAGTGACCGTAGCGGTTAGCCCATAGTCCAGCTCTGCACCATCGACGAGCACCGCCTCGACCGTGCGCGTACTGGGGTCGATGTCGGCCACGATCCCGTGTCCGGCGTAGCGGGGGTAGCCCGAGGCGCCCGTCTCGCCTGTCGCCTCGACGACCGCCGATCGGACGGCTGAGTCCTCCACGGAGGCACCGCCTCTGTCCTCAACGTGTTCGGGGACCAACAAGATCGTGAAGCGCTGCGGCTCTGTAGTCACGCTCCGATATTTAAGTGCCTGTGCCACCAGCCGTGGGACAGGCGCGCGGGATCGCAGTTGCGTATGCGGGCGTTCCCGGAGATCTGCCGTCGGGGAATCAGGGCTGATCCCGCGCGCGGGCAGCCCCTGCATGTCAGGCAGTCGAAGAGGTCGGCCCGGAAGTGTCACGCCACGGCGAACGCTTCCCGCCGGACGCCAGTTTGCAGCAGACTCATTCCCCCACGGCCTTCGCGCTGGTCATGTGCCTCTTTGGTCGGAGCGCAGGATCAGACGAAGGCCGTGTTCACGTCCTTGGAATCCTCGTACGGGCGATCAGGTTCGGGGAATCATTCGAGGTCAGACTATGAAGAACAAGCTCAGCGCATCCACTCCGAGTAGAAGTTGGGGAGGCCGGGCTGGGGGTCGCTGACGCAGGTGGCCTCGTGGTACTTGGGGTTCTGTGACAGGTCACTCTGCATCTGGTCATAGCACTTCTGCCAGGAGTCGAACGACTCGCCACCGACCGGCTGCCAGCCGTCACCGGGCGGAGGGCCGGCGGCGAAAGCGGCCGCGGCGGTCAGCGGCACAGTGACCGCCGCGGCCCCCACGGCGAGACCGAGAGCGATATGAGTGCGCCAGGACTTCATGAACTCCGCCATCGTGTCTTCAGATCTCTCTACGCACAGCTCTCCTGGAGAGACGCCGCGGCCAAAGCCGCCTGCGCTGTGCGTCGTTCACCAGGTTTGATGCGAAGGCGGCAGCCCTCCCCGCAGGTTTCAGCCCTTGCGGGGATAGAAACCGCCGCCGGCGTCACCGTGGGCCGTGCAGTCCATGTCGCGGTAGCGGTCGACGAAGGTGCCGGTGAGGCCGGTGAACGCGTCGTACGTGTGGTCCAGGGGCAGGTCTTTACTCACCCTGAACCGCAGCTGCACGTGGACGGACTCGCGGGGCTTCAGCGTCTTCGGGCCGGGGATAGTGCCGCGGGCGTTTCCATCGGCCTGGCGCAGCGTCTTCCAGGCGCGCTGCGAGGTGTCCCAGTACTGCAGATCGCCGTACGGGCTCAGGTCGCGCTCGCCCTCGTTGTAGACATAACTGCCCAGCTTGGCGCTGAGTTCGAACGACTTCAGCTCCTTCGCCGAGGCGTTGGTGAGCGTGGCGGTGTAGGTCGTCCAGTGAGTGCCGAGAGTGATCGACTTGGGTATGCCGAACGAGCGGCCCACGAAGGTGTTGTTGTGGTACTGCCCGTAGGCGGTGTCGAGGTCGTAGCACGTCGGGATTTCCGCGGCAGGGGCCGCCTGGGAGGCGGGCGCGGCGGCCACCGCCGTGGAGAGCAGGGCGGCCGTCGCGGTCGAGACCGACAGGGCGCGGCGCAGTTTCATGAAGATCTCTTTCCCGGTTCTTGGACCCTTGGAGTCTTTGTTTCCAGTGTCATTGAGTTCCAAGGCCATGGATCCTTGGGTTATCAGGTACTTAGAGAAATGGTTGGGCTTACGCGGTGAGGTCCGTGGCGCCCGGACCGGCCACGCCCTTCCGGCGGCGCACGCCGATGACCGCACCCGCGCCGACCACCATCGCGGCTCCGCCGGCGAGAGCGATCGCCGGGAGCGCGGACGAGGAGCCGGTCGCGGCGAGGTGGGCGCCGCCCTGCGGGCTGAGGCCACCGGTGGAATCGGAACCACCCGTACCGCCGCCGGACACGGCGCTCTGGCTGGGCTCGGCCGTGCCACCGGGCTTGCCCGGCTCACCCGGCTTGGTGGTCGGGGGCTGCGTCGGCTTCGCGCTCGCGGGGAGGATGGTGAAGTCGTACCAGGCTTCCTTGGCCGAACCACAGGAATCGTTGCGGTTGCGGTAGTCGCCGGCGGCGAGCGCGTACCCGGCGCCGGGCTTGGCGTCCTTGACCACGCGGGTGCGCAGTTGGAGCGTGATGGTGCTGCGCGGACCGACGGCAAAGAAGCCGAACAGGTCGTCGGGCGCCGCGTCATGGAAGGTCTTCCACCGCCCCGTCTTGGCGTCGCGGTACTCGGTCTCCAGCTCCCAGTACGGCCGGTCGACATCTTCGGCGGAGGACACGAGCAGGAAGGGCTGGACCTCCCCCAGGGGCTTGCCGGTGGTGTTGGTGAGCGTCATGGAGAAGGGGGTCCAGGCGCCGCCCGCAGTCAGCTGGGGCGGCAGCCCGTGGACGGCCACGTGCAACTGGTCGGACTCGAACGCGCAGGACTGACCCGCACCATCGGAATCACCGGCGTCCTTGCCTCCACCGGTGGCACCACCCGCGCCGGTGGTCCCCTCAGTGGTCCCTTCGGCGGTCCCGGCGGCTTTCGGCGGCTTCCCTGGGGCGGGACGGGCGGCCCCGTCGCGGTCCTGGGATGCCGAGCCACCGGCAGCGGCTTCGCCCGGGCGCCGCGGCTCGTCCGGGTTACCCGTTCCGCCGCCGCTCGTTGCGGAATCCGCCGGCATGTCCGCCGGTGTTGCGGCATCGGGGGAGTCGGGAGAGGCGGGCGTGCGGGGACCGGCCTCGGACACCGGCTCCGTTGCGAACGCGGCGGCGGGCGCGGCCAGTACGGCGGCGGGCGCTAACACGGCAGCCGCTGTGGCGGCCGTCAGGGCGCGGCGAATCTTCGTACAGCAGACCTCTCGGATCCCAAGTGCCGCCTGGGCAGCACAGGTTGACGTTCGTCATTGTCAGGCCGTGCATGACGCATGGTGTGCGTGAGTGCGCAGATCGCTTCCGTCGCTGTGGCGGTGGAGCTGCCCCGCCGGAGGTGGCTGCACCGCCGCAGCCGGGCGGGTCTTTACTTGTGGGCGCTGATCACACCGCCGGCGCTGAGCACGATGTACACGCCGTTGGCGTCGACCCCCACGTCGTGCCCCTTCGTCTCCAGCGTGGCGGCCACGCCCTCGAAGCCGATGATCTGTGCGCGGTACCGCAGCTCGCCGACCTTCGTGACCTTGGCCTTCCAGTCGCCCGCGAGCTTGAAAGTGCCCGGTCCCTGGTGCTCGCCGCCCATCCAGGAGTGGACCTCGCCGCCCATCGTGAGCACGACGTACATGCCGTTGGCATCGAGCCCGGCGTCGGCGTCCTGCCCCGTCGTCTCCATCGTGGCCACGACCGAACCGTCGCTGACGATCTCGGCGCGGTAGCGCTGGGAGCCGAGGTCGTAGATCTTGGCCGTGCTGCCGTCCACCAGGGTCTGGGTGCGGACCGGGGATCCCGTCTTGGCCCTGGCGGACTGCGCGCCGCCCGACTGCTTGCCCGCAGCGACCGACTTGGTGCCGATCTTGTCATCGGGGCTCGCCTTGCCATCAGAGCTCTGAATTCCGGACCAGCCCGAGGCGGTGGACTTGGCGGCGGCCGAGCTCGTGCTCGTGTGGCCCGCGGACTTCGCGTCGGCGGCGTCCGAGCCGGAGCAGGCGGTCAGGGTGAGGCCGGCGGCTGCGGTCAGGGCCGCGACGGCAATGCGCAGGGTGCGGCGACGGGCGGTGCGGGCAGTGGTGCTGGAGCTCATTTCAGGTCCCCCGGGGGCAGTCGGTGTCGTTGTCTCTCGGTACGTCACCCACTCTGGTCTGGGCCACTATCGAGAAGCTGCCGCTCCGCTAACAACCGGCTAACACGGGTGTGAGTAGGGGAAGAAGCCACGCGAACCATCGGACACGTCCTAGAGGTGACGCCCGGCATGCGCGCGGGCAAGTCGCGGTTGCAGGCCGCTCGCGCGTGGATGGGCGGGTACTCCCCGGCGGTTCCGTCGCAAACTCAACTGGACGGCGTGACCGGGGACCACATGCCGAGCCACTGCTCGGCGCCCCAGGCCTCGAACCGCTCTACCTCAGTGAATCCCAACTTCGCCGCGAGACGCATCGAGCCGACGTTGGCGGTCTGGGTGGTGAGCACCACCGGCTCACCGGGAAGCGCGCCGGCGAGCCAGCCGAGCGCCGCCGCGCACGCCTCGGCGGCGTACCCGAATCCCCACGCCCGCGGCAGGAACAGGTAACCAAGATCGGCCTTCCCCGCGGCAGCCGGGCGACGGTGCCCCGTTGCTCTCCTGAGCAGGATCTGGCCGATCATCGCCCCGTCGAGATCAACGACGAAACTCCCCGGCCACCGCTCGGGCGCCCCGGACATCTCGCGCTCAAGCTCGTCACGCGGCCGGGGGCCGCCGAGGTAGGTGTGCACCTCTGGCGACGCCAGCAGCTCGATGAACGCCGCACGGTCCCGGGTCTCAGGCTCACGGAGCACGAGCCTCTCGGTCCTGATCGGCTCAGGCGGCCAAGCCACGGGTCCCAGATCTTCCATCCGCGCACGCTAACAGGTGGTCAAACCAACCGAACGGGAAACGTTTAACTCCACCTAGATCCAAACTCCAAACAGCCCTAGGTGTTCTGTCTCGGAAGGTTGTGGACGGGTGATGCAGGTCTCGACTGAGGGATCTTGAACGGGTGAGGGCCTTGCGGGTTCGGTGTGGATTGCGACGTCTACACCGACCGAAAGGCCCTCGTGCCCC
>NZ_QUAC01000168.1 GCF_003389455.1 Streptomyces inhibens
GGCGGCGGGACCGGGCGGCGGGGCGGGGCCGGACCACGGGGCCGGACCACGGGGCCGGACCGGGCCGCGGGGCGGGCTGCCGCGGAGCGGGTGTGGCGGCTGCGGCACAATCCCCGCATGGATGAGATCACCTTCCGGCTCGCCGAGGACGACACCGACCCCGGTGCGCTGGCCGCGCTGTACG
Source organism: Streptomyces inhibens (assembly GCF_003389455.1). Taxonomy (GTDB): domain Bacteria; phylum Actinomycetota; class Actinomycetes; order Streptomycetales; family Streptomycetaceae; genus Streptomyces; species Streptomyces inhibens. The sequence continues at coordinate 185 of NZ_QUAC01000168.1, forward strand.
ACGCCGCCGCCCACTGGATGCTGGAGTCCGGCATAGATCAGTGGAAGCCCGGCGCGAAGGACGAGGAGCACTTCCGGCTGCGGATGAAGGACGGCGAGGTCTGGCTGGCGGAGGTTGCCGGGCAGATGGTGGGCGCGTTCGAACTGTGGTGGCGGGACGAGCCCGCGTGGGGGCCGCAGCCGCCGGAGGCGGGCTATGTGCACCGGCTGATGGTGGACCGCGGGCGGGCTCCGGCCGGGACCGGGCGGGCGATGCTGGGGCACGCCGAGCGGCGGATCGCCGAGGAGGGCCGGGAGTGGTCCCGGCTGGACTGCCTCTCGTCCAATCCGCGGCTGCGCTCGTATTACGAGGGCGCCGGCTACACCGTCGTCGGGGAGCAGCCGTTCAAGGAGGATGCCGGCGGCAGTCCGTACGCCGTCACCCTCCTCGAAAAGCGGCTGGCCGGCTGATCTCGGCCGGCCCCGGCCTCCGGCCCCGGCTCAGCGGTGGCGGAAGACCGCGACGGTGCGGGCCGGGACGGTGAAGGTGCCCGATGCGCGCGCGTAGGACGCGGTGGCGGTCACCGGGTCCGCGCCGTGGGCCTGGACGGGGTGCAGGGCGTAGCGCTCACCGGCGAGGCCGTGGACGGTCTGGGCCTGCTGGTGCGGGGTGGCGTTGAAGATCACGACGAGGTTGCCGAGACGCATGGTGATCACGCCGGGTGTCTCGTCCTTTCCGGAGAGAGGGAAGGACAGCGCCGACTGGACGCCGGCGGTGGTGGCGAGGCCGAAGGCCGGTTCGGTGGCGTGGATACGGAGCAGATCGCGGTAGGCGGCGGAGGCCTGGGTGATCGCGGCGCAGCCGGGGCGGAGCGCGGGGTCGGCCAACAGGGGCTTGGCGTAGGGCCACTTGTCCTTGTTGTCGGCGGCCGGCGGCAGCCCGCGGCCGAAGCCGTTGCCCTCGGCGCAGTTCCAGTGCAGGGCGTTGAACCAGTCGCCGCTGTCGAAGGAGTTGCGGTCCAGGGACTTGGAACGCAGCAGGTCGGAGCCCGCCTGGGAGAGCGCAGGGCCTTGCGAAAGCGTTGCGGTGGCCAGCGCAAGAACTTGCAGACGGGATCGGTCGGCGGCGCCGGTGTGCTGCGGCAGTTTGTAGGCGAGCGCGTCGTAGAGGGTTTCGTTGTCGTGGGCGTCGGCGTAGGCGAGGGCGTCACCGGGGGCGGCGGCGTAGCCGGCCGGAGCGCCGTTGTAGTCGATCTGGGAACCCTTGACGCGGCGTCCCGTGGTGTCGGTGAAGGTGTAGTCGGCGAGGTTGCCGGTCAGGCCGACCTTGATCAGGTCCTGGTAGTGCAGGAGACGGGCGCGTTGCTCCTCCGGTGTCCCGTTGGCCGCCGCCTCGTTGGGGTCGGTGTACAGGCCCGAGGCGAAGCCCTGGATGCGGGGGTCGGCGTCGAAAGGGTTGCCGCCGCGTACCGCGTCGCGGGCCCGGTCGCTGAAGGTGGCGATGCCGGTGCCGGCCATGTTCTTCTGGGTGGCCTGGACGAAGCGGGCGTCGTTCGCGGCCTCGCCGAAGTTCCAGCCCTCGCCGTAGAGGACCACCGACCTTCCGTCCACCCCGTCCTTGGCCGGCGTCAGCGCGTCGAGGGCCTTGCGGACGGCGAGGATGTTGGCCTTGGGGTGGTGGCCCATGAGGTCGAAGCGGAAGCCGTCGACCTTGTACTCCTCGGCCCAGGTGACGACGGAGTCGACGACGAGCTTGCCCATCATGGTGTGCTCGGGCGCGGTGCCGGAGCAGCAGGTGGAGGTGGCCACGCCGCCGTCGTCGAGCAGCCGCTGGTAGTAGCCGGGCACGATGCGGTCCAGGACGGAGTGCGGGTCCTGGCCGCTTGCCGCGGTGTGGTTGTAGACGACATCCATGACGGTGCGCAGCCCGGCCCTGTTCAGGCCCTGCACCATGCGGCGGAATTCGACGGTGCGGGCGGTGCCCTGGGGGTCGGAGGCGTACGAACCCTCGGGGACGGTGTAGTGCAGGGGGTCGTAGCCCCAGTTGTAGGCGTCGCGGGCGGCCGTCTTTCCGACGCAGTCCTGCTGGCGATCGGAGTCGGGGGCGTACGAGGCGAGAGCACAGTCCGGCCGCTGCTGGTCGGCGCGTCGCTCGGGGACGGTGGCGAGGTCGAAGGCCGGCAGCAGATGGACGTAGGACGTGCCGGATTGCGCAAGGGCTTGCAGATGGCGCATGCCGTCGGACCGGCGGTCGGTGAAAGCGAGGTACTGGCCGGGGTGGCGGGAGGTGCGGTCCTCGACGGAGAAGTCGCGGATCTGCAGCTCCTGGATGCGGGCCTGGCGCAGCGGCACCGCAGCGGGCTTGCGCAGCCCCGCCCAGCCCTTGGGGGCGAGCGCGGGGTCGTCGAGGTCGATGACGAGGCTATGGGTGGAATCGGCGGTCAGGGCGGTGGAGTAGGGGTCGGTGACCTTGTTGGTGACGGTCCTGCGGACGGTGGGCGCCCAGACGGTGACGACGTAGCGGTACGGCTTTCCGGCCCAGCTGCGGGCACCCTGGACGTGCCAGACGCCGCTGGCGCCGTCCCGTCGCATGGGGACCGTACGGCCGTCGAGTTCAAGGGCGACGGTGCGCGCGGTCGGCGCCCAGACGGAGAGGGTAGGGCGACCGTGGNAGGGCGACGGTGCGCGCGGTCGGCGCCCAGACGGAGAGGGTAGGGCGACCGTGGTGGAAGACCGGCCCCAATGCGGCCTGTTGGGCGCGGGCGCCGTAGAGGTCGTCGAGAACCCCCGGTATCTGTACGCCGGTTGCGGTATGCCGCCCGTCCGCCGTGCGCTGGGTGGCGACGATTCGGCCACGCAGCGCGGTACGGGCCAGCCCGCGGTCGCGGGGGTCGGTGGTGAAGGCCGGATAGCCCGCCAGATGCGGATAGGCGGCCCGCTCGGACGGGCTGAGCGTGCCCGGGGTGAGCCGGATGCGCTTCCCCGCCGCCCCGAACTCCAGCTGGGCGGCGGTGCGTTCCGCCCCCTTCCAGACCACGGTGTCGCGGTCGATCCACTGGGCCAGGGCCTGGTCCGGGCCGGACGGGGACGCCTGTGCTTGTTGCTGCGGCGGCGCGACGAGCAGAGCCGCCGCGCCGAGGGTCAGGGCAAGGGCGGCGGCCAGGCGCCCGCGGGACCGGCGTGTGGTGAAGGACATGGCTCATGGTTCTATCCGCGCCGATTCCTTGTTGCAAGACCTTACGCAAGACATTGCAACGGTGTTACGTTCCCGCAGTAGCCGCTCCGGCCGACCGGAGGCCCCTCACCGGGCCCACGCGCCCGGCCGGCCGGACCGGCGCCCAGCCCGACGCGCTGACCGGCCGGCGGTTCGCGCGAAGTTGAACAACGGCGAACGAACAACAATTCGACGGTTACGACATATCGCCAGCTTCCTCAACAAATAACTCCCCCAAGTAGAGCAAGCCTTGACGTTCCCTTTACTATGAGCGGGCCATCCGCATCAACAGAATGCGGGCCAAGGACCGGGGGCGTGATGGGTGACGGCTTCAAGACCGATGTCGATGAACTTGCCAACTTTCAGAGAACATTGAAGCAGGCCGAGTCATCATTGGATGAAGTCCGGAAGTCCATGAAAGACACTGGATCGTCCGACATCGGGACCAAGAGCCTCGACGACGCCTGCAACGAATTCCAGGAGCACTGGAAGTACGGGGTCGAGCAAATCCACGAAAAGGCGAAGAAGCTCAACGAGGGGCTCGACAAGGTAAATCAGAACTACCGAGAAGTGGAAGAGGCACTGGCCGCCGCCTTCGCCAAGGGGGAAGGTAAGAAATGAGCAACCCCTATCCGCACCTCGGGTTCAACCCCGTACCCGGTTCGCTGGAATCTGTCTCGGCTCTCCACACCAAACTCACCAAATCGGTATCCACGCTCGACAGCACACAGAACATGGTGCACAAGATCGAGCAGGGCACCTATTGGGAGGGAGACGCTGCCGTCGCCTTCCGCGAAGAACTCGGCAAGGACTTCGACACCAACCTGCGCCACGCCCGCGATTCGATCGGGAAGGCCGCCACGGCGATCAGTGGGTGGTACAAGGCGCTCTCCGGCTTTCATGATCGCGCCCGCACGCTCGACAACCAGGCCAAGGCGGCACGGGAACGACTTGGCAAGGCTGAGAAACGGCAGGAGTCAGCAGCGGCAAACCCGGATCTGAAGCTCGCCGGCCAGACCTTCACCGACCAGTCCGCGTTGGACAGTGCCCAGGCCCGCCTCGACAAGGCCAATTCGGAGTTGACCGACGCCAACTCTGAACTCAGCGACGCCAAGGGTGACCTCCAAACCATTCTCAACAACGCGCGCGAACTCCAGGAGGAGCACACCACCGAGGCGAACAGGCGCGCGGCCAAACTGCGCGAGGCCACGGACAAACTCGCCCCCGAGGAGCCGGGGTGGTTCGAGAACGCGCTCTCCTGGGTCTGGGAAAACAAAACAGACATCCTCGGCGCCGTGGCGGCCATTGCCGGCATCGTCGCGCTGTTCGCCACGGGGCCCGTGGGCGTAGCTTTTCTCCTGGCTGCGGGGGCGGCGAGCCTGGCGGCAGCGGGAACCCGAGTCGCCGACCCGAAGTTCCGTGCATCCATGGCCGATGCCTTCACCAAGGGCGAGTTCGACAAGGACTTCTGGAACAACGCGGTGGGTATCGCCGGCGATATGGCGGGGGCCATCCCGTTCGGAGGCGTCGTGGCCCGGGGAGCCACCGGAGCCTTCAAGGCCGCTGCACACAGCGCCGAGGCGCTCACTCTCGCCGATCGCCTGGTCGATACCGGAAAGACCATCTGGACCGTGGCCGGACGCACTCACGCGCCGTTCGAACTCCCCACGGAGTGGACAGTGCGGGCCGCGGCCGGTGTGGCAAAGGAAGTCGGCGTACCGATCGTCGGTGGCGCATCGGCCATCTTCGGTGTTGCCAAGAACATCGATGAGGATTTGAAGAAGGCTGAAGACGGAGCCCTGATCGGCGATGCCATCCGGGTGGGAGGCTTTGACATTCCCGGCTCCATTTCGAGCACAGCGCAGATCATCGCACCGATGTTCCGATGAAGGCCGGCGAGGAACCGCACATGGACGACGAGAAGACGCACTTCGTTATCGATCAGTCGGCACTTCGCACCGAAGCCGACATCTGGTACGCCCAGCCTCCTGGGTACTTGGACGTACCGTTCGCTTCGATTCTGGAAAAGCCCGAATCCGAGGCGGAGTTGACTGATGCCCTGCTGCCGCTCATGGCCGCCATGAGCCCCGAGGGCCGTCGCCGTTTCCTGGAAGCCCTCCAGGAAACGGAAACCCTGGCTGTGCGACTCAGCCGCGAGGGGGTGATCGCCTGTGCGTTGGGGATGCACGAGGACGATGACGGGAGTCTGCTGCATTCCGTGCTGACCATCGCGCGGGTGGAGACGCCGTGGACCCCGGCGGAGCTCGCCGTGCGGCACGCCGCGACGGCCCGCAGTTCCGCGACGCCGCTTCGTGTGGAGCGGCTTGCGCACGGCCCGGTGGCATTCGCCGAATCCGAGATCGAACTGCCGGAAAGCTCCGCGGCGGACACCATGTCCGGCACCGTATACCAGGCCGTGGCTTATCTCGCCGCGCCCGACAGAAGCAGCATGGTGGTCGTCAGTGTCTCCACCACTGCCGCGCAAGGAGCCGAGGGGTACCGAAGTATCGTGCGCTCCGTGGCCGAGACCATCAGCTTTGACAACCCTCTGCCCGGCGAAGTCAAAGCTGATATCCCCGAGCCGAGCAATGCGGCAGAGGCCCGCTCCGTATTCGGCTGATCACATGCCTCCGTTGCCGAAAGCCGAGATACCAGCTCAGGCAGCACGCAGCGGAGCAGTCCTCATCAAGGAGAGTCCAGGATGTCGTCTTCCACGGTTTCCACTGCCGCGTGTGCATGGGACGACCCCACGACGAGGCGAGGGTGGCGGACCACGCTCGTCCAACATGCGGCCCTCCTGCTCCTCACCCTGCTCCTCTTCCCTTCCCTACTCTTCACCATCTCCGTGACGCCCCGTTGGCTGGCGCCACTCTGGACCGTCATGGGAGTCGTGGTCATGTACTTCCTCTACGAACGCATCCGGCAGCTGCGGAACGTGACGGCCATTCGCCGGGTCCTGAGAATCTACGGCTGGTCGTCCGCGCTCGGGCACAGTGTGAGCCGGTCTATCTGCCGCTTCGAGGGGCACAGTCCCGATGATCCCGCGGTGTCCGTCTCTGTACAGCTGCGGGCGCCCTTTGCCGGACGGTTCCTCCACTGGGTCCGCTGGTGTCGCGCGAACGACGGGCAAAAGGTGCGCTTCTGCGGGGACCCCCGGTTCATCGGCGTCGTGGCCCACACCGATCTCGGCAAGGGAAGGATGCGGCTCGTTGCCCAGCGCGAGGCGCTCGATTCCCGTATGTCGGCGCGGCGTAAAGGGGTGAGCGAGCAAGCCCGGGAGCGGGCGCGCTCGGTGGGCGCTCGCGTCGGCTGATCGGCTCGCGGACGGCCGCACCCTACAGGCGCGCCCTAGAGGTCCAGTTCTGTAAGGACGATCTTGCCGATCGGGTCGCGGTCGAGCTCCGCCCAACGGGAGGCGAGCGCCGCCACAACGAGCAGGCCGCGCCCGGTCGCCGGCCGTGGGTCGCGGCGCTGGCGGCGAGTTCACCGACGATCAGAGCGACGGAGTCGGAGACCTCACCGCCGTAGGGGAACCCCATAGAGCAGCTACAGCGGCGACTCCGGCGACAGCTGCGTAGAGATCGCCCCCACCCCCACCACCGTCCACATCCGCGACTCCAAGGACAAGGACGGCCCCCGGCTCGCCGTGCCGGTCGCGGCATGGGCGGCGTTCGTGTCGCACGCGGTCCAGGAGGTCTGACCCGGGGCAGGCCCGGCCACGGCGCGGCTACGGCTGCATCGACAGCAGCACCCGTTCGCGCACCGTGTCGAGGAAGGCCGGTACCTCCTCCATCTTGGTGTTGGTGCACTGCACGATCAGCCCCATCACCTCGCCCGCCGACACCGCGATCACCATGGGCCAGGCGCGGGCGATCTCCACCCGCTCCTCCATGTTCTTGACGACATGGATGGCGAGGTTGAGTTCGGGGACATTGCGGGTGTCGCCGTAGCTGAAGCCCTTCTTGATGACCCACATCTCGGGGATGACCAGCCCGTGGACGATGATGTGGGCCATCGCGAACATGGCGCGGGCGGCCTCCACCGCCGAGTTCTCGTCGTCCTCGTCGTAGAGCGCGGCCACCGCGTCCTCGTCCTCGGCGAGGTGCGCCTGGATGAGCGCCACGCCGTGCAGCACTTCTTCCTTTGTGTACGGACGCACCTCGTCGCTCATCACACACCCACTCCTGGTCGCCGGTCACCGGTCACCGATCGTTCAACACAGCGCACTCAGTGTGGCAGGAGCCGGTCCACGCCGGAGGTCATTCCCGTACCGGCCCCGTCGATCCCCGTACGACCAGCTCCGGCTGGAAGACGAACTCGGTGCGACGGCCGGGGGTCTGCCGGCCGTGCGCACGGTCGTGGATCTCCTCGATCAGCGCGCCCACCGCGGCGGTCGCCATCGCCTGCACCGGCTGGCGCACCGTGGTCAGCGGCGGGTCGGTGAAGGCGATCAGCTGGGAGTCGTCGAAGCCGACCACGGAGAGCGCTCCCGGTACGTCCAGACCGCGCTGGCGGGCCGCGCGCACGACCCCGAGCGCCATCAGATCGCTGCCGCAGACGATGCCGGTGCAGCCCTCTTCGAGCAGCGCCGCGGCCGCCGCATGGCCGCCCTCGACGCTGAACAGGGTGTGCTGGACGCGTCGTTCGGCCTGCCCCCTCGACAGGCCGAACGACTCGCCCAGCGCCTCCACAAAGCCCTCGGCCTTGCGGCGGGAGGGCACATAGCGGGCCGGGCCCACCGCGAGCCCGATCCGCTCATGGCCCAGCTCGGCCAGGTGGCGCACCGCCATCCGGGCCGCCGCGCCGTCGTCGGGTGAGACGAACGGCGCGTCGATCTTCGGGTTGTAGCCGTTGATGAGGACGTACGGAACGCCGCGGGACGCCAGCCGGGCGTAGCGGCCGGGGTCGGCGCGGGTGTCGGCGTGCAGGCCGGAGAGGAAGACGATGCCGGTGACACCGCGTTCCTCCAGCTGCTCGACGAGTTCGTCCTCCGTGGCGCCGCCGGGCATCTGCGTGCACAGCACCGGTGTGTAGCCATGGCCGGCCAGCGACTGCTCGATGATCTGGGCGAAGGCAGGGAAGATCGGGTTGGTCAGCTCAGGGATGACCAGTCCGACCAGCCCGGCGCTGCGGCGGCGCAGCCGTACGGGACGTTCGTAGCCGAGGACGTCGAGCGCGGCGAGCACCCGCTGCCGGGTGCTCGCCGCCACGCCCGCCTTGCCGTTCAGGACCCGGCTGACGGTCGCCTCGCTGACCTGCGCCTGGGCGGCGATGTCGGACAGCCGGGGGGTGGCGTGGGCAGGGGGCAGGGTCACTCCTCCCACCAGAGCGCGGTATCGGCGGGCAGGACGAAGTCGTCCTGGGATGCGTCCAGTTGACGCGAGGAGAGCAGGAGCCGGCCGGGTGCGGGCAGCCGGGCGGGCGCCTCGGTCACATTGACGGTGCAGACCAGGCCGCCCGGCCGGCGGAAGGCCAGGACGCCCTCGGGCGCGGCCAGCCACTCGACCGTCTCGCCCGCGCCGAGGCCCGGGTGGGTGCGCCGCAGCGCCAGCGCGGCACGGTACAGCTCCAGGGTCGAGCCGGGGTCGCCGGTCTGGGCCTGGACGCTCAGCCCGGCCCAGTCGGCGGGCTGCGGAAGCCAGGTGCCGCCGTCGCCGAAGCCGTACGGCGCCTGCTGACCGCTCCAGGGGATCGGCACCCGGCAGCCGTCGCGCAGGCCGTCCTGCCCGGTGTCCCGGAAGAAGGACGGGTCCTGGCGGACCTCGTCGGGCAGGTCGGTGACCTCGGGCAGGCCCAGCTCCTCGCCCTGGTAGAGGTAGGCCGAGCCGGGCAGCGCCAGCATCAAGAGGGTGGCGGCGCGGGCGCGGTCCAGGCCGCCGCCGAGGCGGGTGCGGTGGCGTACGACGTCGTGGTTGGAGAGCACCCAGGTCGTCGGGGCGGCCACCGGGCGCATGGCGTCGAGGGAGGAGTCGATCGCCTCGCGGAGCGCGGCCGCGTCCCAACCGGTGTTCAGGTAGTGGAAGTTGAAGGCCTGGTGGAGTTCGTCGGAGCGCAGGTAGAGCGCGGTGCGTTCGGCGGTGGGGGTCCAGGCCTCGGCGACCGCGATCCGGTCGCCGGAGTACTCGTCGAGGACGGCGCGCCAGGAGCGGTAGATGTCGTGCACACCGTCCTGGTCGAAGAACGGCAGCACCTGGTTGCCGAGCAGTTTCAGCTGCTCGCCGTGGCCCATGTCGGGCAGGCCGGGGGCCTTGACCAGGCCGTGTGCCACGTCCACCCGGAAGCCGTCGACGCCCAGGTCCAGCCAGAAGCGCAGGATGGAGCGGAACTCGTCCTGGACGGCGGGGTGTTCCCAGTTGAAGTCGGGCTGTTCGGGTGCGAAGAGGTGGAGGTACCACTCCCCGTCGGGGACCCGGGTCCAGGCGGGGCCGCCGAACAGCGACTCCCAGTCGTTGGGCGGCTCTTCGCCGTTCTCGCCGCGTCCCTTGCGGAAGTGGAAGCGCTCACGGGCCGTGGAGCCGGGGCCCTCGGCCAGTCCGCGCCGGAACCATTCGTGCTGGTCGGAGCAGTGGTTGGGGACGAGGTCGACGATGATGCGCAGGTCCAGCCGATGGGCCTCGCGGATGACGGCCTCGGCGTCGGGCAGGGTGCCGAACATCGGGTCGATGGAGCGGTAGTCGGCGACGTCGTAGCCGGCGTCGGCCTGCGGGGAGGCGTAGAAGGGGCTGAGCCAGACGGCGTCCACGCCCAGGTCACGCAGGTATGGCAGGCGACTGCGGATGCCTGCCAGATCCCCCATGCCGTCGCCGTTGCCGTCGGCGAAGCTGCGCGGATAGACCTGATAGATCACCGCGTCGCGCCACCAGTCGGTGGCAGGAGTGACGTTGTGCTGTGGAGTCATATCAACCCTTGGTGGTGCCGGCGGTCAGTCCGGATACGAGGTGGCGCTGGGCGAAGGCGAAGACGAGCGCGGCCGGCACGGCGATGATCACGGCGGCGGCGGTCATCGAACCCCAGTCGTTGGTGTACTGGTTGACGAAGGTCTGCAGGCCGCCGGCGAGCGTCAGATTCTCCTCGCCGGTCATGAAGGCGGAGGCGTAGGCGACCTCGGCCCAGGCGGTGACGAAGGTGTAGAAGCCGGTGACGGCGAGGCCGGGGCGGGCCAGCGGCAGGACCAGACGCCAGAAGGTGCCGAACGGATTGAGGCCGTCGACCCGTCCCGATTCGTCGATCTCCACCGGGATGGTGTCGAAGTAGCCCTTCATCATCCAGGCGCAGAACGGGACGGCGATGGTCAGATACGTCACGACCAGGCCCGCGGGCTGGTTGAGCAGGCCGAGGCTCGCCAGCAGGTTGTACAGCGGCACGATCAGCACCGCGACCGGGAACATCTGGGTGATCAGCAGCAGCCACATCAGCGGGCGCATACCGGGGAAGCGGAAGCGGCTGACGGCGTAGCCGGTGGTGGCGGCGATGAAGACGCCGAGGACGGTGGTCAGCCCGACGATGATCACGGAGTTCTTGAACCAGGTCAGGAACTCGGTGTCGGCCAGTACGTGGGTGTAGTTGGCGAAGGTGAAGTGGGTGACGACGCCGGTGGAGAAGGCGTCGGTCCTCGGCTTGAAGGACGTCACCAGCAGCCACAGCGGCGGGAAGACCGCGATCACGGCCGCGGCGGCCAGGGTCGCGTGCAGCCCTATGGACGCGGGCCGGGAACGCTGGTTGCGGGTACGGGTCTTCGGTGTGCGGGTCGTTCGTGTGCGGGTCGTTCCTGTGCGGGTCATGGTCACCACACCTCTCCCTGCTTGCGCAGCGCCCGGCGGTAGACGACGGCGACGATCGAGAGCAGTACGAGGATCAGTACGCCCCAGGTCGCGGACTCGGAGAAGTTGCGGGGGCTGTCGACGAAGGAGAGCCGGTAGGCGTAGGTCACCAGGATCTCGGTGGCGTCGCCGGGGCCGCCCCGGGTCAGCAGGAAGATCACCGGGAACATGTTGAAGGTCCAGATGGCGGAGAGCAGGATCACCGTGCTGCTGACCGCGCGCAGTCCCGGCACGGTGATGTGGCGAAACCGCTGCCAGGCGCTCGCGCCGTCCATCTCGGCGGCCTCGTACAGCTCCCCCGGTATGGACTGCAGTCCACCGAGCAGGGCGACGAGCATGAAGGGCACGCCGAGCCAGACGTTGACGGCGATGACCGAGAGCTTGGCCCAGGTCGGGTCGTTGAGCCAGGGGATCGCGTCGATGCCGCCGCCGGCCAGCAGCTTGTTGAGGATGCCGTTCTTCTCGTTGTAGAGCATCCGCCAGGTGAAGACGGAGATGAAGGCGGGGACGGCCCAGGGCAGGATCAGGGCCAGGCGGTAGAAGGTGCGGCCGCGCAGCGTGCGGTTGAGCATGTTCGCCAGCGTCAGGCCGGCCAGGAAGGTGATCGAGACACAGCCGACGGTCCACAGGACGGTCCAGCCCAGGCGGTCCCAGAAGACGCTGTCGGAGAGCACGGCCTGGTAGTTGTCCAGGCCGGTGAACTTGTAGGTGGCGGGGATGTGGTTGACGCCGATGTCGCGCTGGACGTTGGCCTCATTGGCGTCCGTGAGCGAGAGGAAGACGCCGCGCACCAGCGGGTAGCCGATGATCACCCCGATGACGAGTACCACCGGGGCGACCATCGTCCATGCGTACCAGTGGGTGCCCAGCGCCCGGCGCACCCGTACAGCAACGGTCACTTGTAGTCCTTGAGCAGCTTCCGGTAGGCGTCGCCGGTCGCCTTGGCGGCCTGCTCGGGCGTGGCGGCGCCGGTGAGCACCTTGTTCATCTGGACCTTGATCGGCTCGAAGAGGGAGTTGCCCTCGGCGATCCAGGGGCGCTGGACGGCGCCGTCGACGGCGGGCTTGAAGAACTTGACCATCTCGTTGTTCTTGACGGCCGGCACGTCGTACACGGACTTGCGGGTGGGCAGCAGGCTGAGCTTGTCGGTGGTCTCCTGCTGGATCTTGGCGGAGCTCATGTACTTCACGAAGGCGTAGGAGGCCTGCAGGTTCTTGCTGCCGGCGTAGACGGAGAGGTTCCAGCCGCCCTGCGGGGAGCCCTGGGCGGAGCTGCCGCCGGGGACGGGGGCGACGCCGAGGTTCTCCTTGTTGGCGGGGGACTTGAATGCCTTGCCGGCACGGGCGCCCTCGATGTCCCAGGGGCCGTCGACGGCCATCGCGACGGTGCCGTCCTTGAGGGCCTTGAGCTGGTTCTCCTGGCCGTCGGTGGCGTCGGTGACGGCGGCCTTGGAGTCGACCAGGTCCTTGATGGCCTTGAACGCCTTGACGCCGGCGCCGTCGTCGATCTCGACGATCTTGTCGCGGGCGTCGACCATGTTGCCGCCCTCGCCGTAGAGGTAGGGCAGGAACCAGTAGGGGTCGTCGCCGCGCAGGTAGAGGGCGGTGGCGCCGGTCTTGGCCTTGATCTTCTTGGCGGAGGCGGCCAGTTCGGCGAAGGTCTTGGGCACCTCGACGCCGGCGTCCTTGAGGAGCTTCTTGTTGTAGAAGAGGCCGAGGGTGTCGATGACCTGCGGCGCGGCGTAGGTCTTGCCCTTGAACTTGGTGGAGCCGACGGCCTGCGGGAGGTAGTCGTCGCTCTTGTCGAGGGCGGGGGTGCCGTCGAGCGGGGCGAGGTAGCCGAGGTTGGCGAAGTCGGCGACCCAGGCGACCTCGGTGCGCATCACGTCGGGGGCTCCGGAGTTGCCGCCGGCCGCGTTCTTGAACTTGGCGTTGGCGTCACCGAACGGGACGTTCACGTACTGGACGTGGACCTTCGGGTGCTCTTTCTGGAAGCCCTCGGCAAGCTTGCGGTAGGTCGCCTTCTCGGCGTCGTTGGAGGTGTCCCAGAAGGTAACGGTTCCGGACAGTTCGCCGCCGCTGTTGTTGCTCCCCCCGCTGTCACCCCCACCGCACGCCGTCGCTGCCAGTGCCAGGCCCGCTACCAGCGCGGTGGCCGTTACGCCCCGTATGCCACGCCGCATGTGAACTCCTTAGGGAAATGCCTCAGATGGCGGTCAGGAACGTAACAGCGCTGCAAACAAACCGAAAGACCTTGCGGCAATTTTCTGCAAGACCGTTGGAACAAATTGCAACGGGATGGCCGGAACGGGACCCTCCCGGCATCCGTGGCACCGTCACCGCGCGGCTGCCCGAGCGTTGATTCGGTGAAGGCACCAACGCCCTCTTGACCTCGACAGGGACGGCAGATGACCCAGGAGCTCACTTCCCCCAGCCCCGCCCCCCAGGCCCCCGGACCGGGCCGAGGTCCGTCGTGGTGGCGCGACGCCGTCATCTACCAGGTATACGTACGCTCCTTCGCCGACAGCGACGGCGACGGCATCGGCGATCTGCGCGGGGTCCGCGAGCGTCTGCCGTACCTCCGGGACCTGGGCGTGGACGCCGTCTGGCTCACGCCCTTCTACGCCTCACCGCAGGCCGACGGCGGCTATGACGTCGCCGACTACCGCGCCGTCGACCCGCTCTTCGGCAGCCTCCAGGACGCCGACGACCTGATCCGCACCGCCCACGAACTGGACCTGCGGGTGATCGTCGACATCGTCCCCAACCACACCTCCGACCGGCACCCGTGGTTCCAGGACCCCGAACTCGCCCGGCAGCGCTATCTCTTCCGCCCCGGCAAGGGCAAGGACGGCGAACTCCCGCCCAACGACTGGGAGTCGGTCTTCGGCGGCCCGGCCTGGACCCGCACCGACCGCGGCGACTGGTACCTCCATCTCTTCGCCCCCGAGCAGCCCGACCTGGACTGGGACAATCCGGATGTGCACGCCGAATTCGAGGCCGTCATGCGCTTCTGGCTCGACCTCGGCGTGGACGGCTTCCGGATCGATGTCGCGCACGGCATGGTCAAGGCACCCGGTCTGCCGGACATCGGCCACGGCCAGCAGGCCAAGCTGATCGGCACCCAGGTGCTGCCCTTCTTCGACCAGGACGGGGTGCACGCCATCCACCGCGCCTGGCGCCGCCTCCTGGACGGATACGGCGACGCCCACGGCAAGCAGGTCGTCGGCGTCGCCGAGGCCTGGGCCCCCACCCCCGAGCGCCTCGCCCTGTACGTACGCCCCGACGAACTGCACCAGGCCTTCAACTTCCAGTTCCTGAACGCCGGCTGGCAGGCCGGCGCGCTGCGCTCGGTCATCGACGCCTCGCTCGCCGCCACCGCCTCCGTCGGCGCCCCCACCACCTGGGTGCTCTCCAACCACGACGTCGTACGGCACACCACCCGCCTCGGCGGGGGCCTGGGCCGCGCCCGCGCCGCCACCCTCCTGATGCTGGCCCTGCCCGGCTCGGCCTACCTCTACCAGGGTGAGGAGCTGGGCCTGCCCGAGGTCACCGACCTGCCCGACGAGGCGCGCCAGGACCCGGCGTTCTTCCGCGGCCACCGAGCCTCCGGGGCCAGCGGTCAGGACGGCTTCCGCGACGGCTGCCGGGTGCCGCTCCCCTGGTCCGGCGAGCTGCCGCCGTACGGCTTCGGGCCCGGCGGCAGCTGGCTGCCGCAGCCCGCCGACTGGCGCCGCCTCACCGTCGCGGCGCAGACCGGCGACCCCGCCTCCACCCTGGAGCTCTACCGCACCGCCCTCGAACTGCGGCGCCGGCTGCCGGGCCTGGGCGACGGGACGATGAACTGGCAGCCGGCCCCCGACGGGGTGCTCGCCTTCAGCCGCCCCGGCGTGCTGTGCACCGTCAACACCCTGGGCCACGACGTCGAACTCCCGCCACCCGGAACACCACTGCTCTCCAGCGCCCCGGTGACCGTCAACAACGCCGCCGCCGTGCTCCCCGGCGACAGCTGCACCTGGTGGGCAATCTGACGGCCGAACGGTACAGTCCCACCCATGACCGCCCGGCTGGCCGATATCGCAGCGCAGGCGGGTGTCAGCGAGGCCACCGTCAGCCGGGTGCTCAATGGAAAGCCCGGTGTCTCCGCCACCACCCGCCAGTCCGTGCTTGCCGCACTCGACGTGCTGGGCTACGAGCGCCCGGTGCGGCTGCGGCAGCGCAGCGCGGGCCTGGTCGGGCTGATCACCCCGGAGCTGGAGAACCCGATCTTCCCGGCGTTCGCCCAGGTCATCGGCCAGGCGCTGACCCGGCAGGGCTACACCCCGGTCCTCGCGACCCAGACCCCGGGCGGCTCCACGGAGGACGAGCTGACCGAGATGCTGGTCGACCGCGGAGTGGCCGGCATCATCTTCGTCTCCGGGCTGCACGCCGACACCTCCGCCGATATGCAGCGCTATGAGCAGCTGCGCGGCCAGGGCGTGCCGTTCGTCCTCATCAACGGCTTCTCCGACAAGGTGCGGGCCCCGTTCATCTCCCCCGACGACCGGGCGGCGGTGGATCTGGCGGTCACGCATCTCAGCGCGCTCGGCCACCGGCGGATCGGGCTGGCGCTCGGCCCCCAGCGGTTCGTTCCCGTCCAGCGCAAGATCGAGGGCTTTGTCCGCAGCATGCAGGAGCGGCTGCAGATCGGCCCGGCCGAGGCGGAGCCGTTCATCCAGCACTCCCTCTACACCCTGGAGGGCGGCCAGGCCGCGGCGAGCGCGCTGATCGAGCGGGGTGCCACCGCCATCGTCTGCGCCAGCGACATGATGGCGCTCGGTGCGATCCGCGCGGCCCGGCAGCGCGGCCTCGACGTACCGCGCGAGATCTCCGTGGTCGGCTTCGACGACTCCCCGCTGATCGCCTTCACCGACCCGCCGCTGACCACGATCCGGCAGCCGGTCACGGCCATGGGGCAGGCGGCGGTGCGCGCGCTCCTGGAGGAGATCGGCGGCACCCCGGCCCCGCACAGCGAGTTCGTCTTCCACCCCGAGCTGGTGGTGCGCGGGTCGACCGCCTCGGCCCCGAAACCGGCCAGGATCCCCAAGCCGCTGCGGGCCCACTGAGGGGTGCGGCCCTGAGAACGGCGGGGGTCTTCCGTCCGTCGCAAGACGGATACAGAGGGTCGAATACCCGACCGAAGGATGATCGGCGAGACGTCCCTTTCTGGCAGACTGTCTGCCTATGGGTGATGCGAATACGAGGACTTTGGACGGCCTGCCGACCACCCCGCCACCCACCGGGGAGCGTGTGGACCGCCCTGCGGGCGAAGGCCGATTGGCCCGATTGCGGTCCCCTCGCACACCCCGCCTCTGGTTCGAGATCCTGCTGATCGCGGTCAGCTACTGGACGTACTCACTGATCCGAAACGCGGTGCCGGAGCAGAAGGCGCAGGCGCTGAAGAACGCCGACTGGATCTGGCAGGCGGAGCACTCGCTGGGCATCGCCGTGGAACACACCGTCAACCACGCGGTGAACGGCGTGACGTGGCTGATCGTGTCGATGAACTACTACTACGCGACACTGCACTTCATCGTCACGATCGGTGTGCTGGTCTGGCTCTACCGCTGGCATCCGGGCCGCTACGCCGCCGCCCGGCTGGCCCTGTTCGCCACCACCGGTGTCGCCCTGATCGGCTACTACTTCTACCCGTTGGCGCCGCCCCGGCTGATGCCGGACGGCGGCTTCGTCGACACCCTGATCAAGCACGGGACATGGGGCTCGATGGCGTCCGGCAACCTCGCCTCGATGTCCAACCAGTACGCCGCGATGCCGTCGATGCACATCGGCTGGTCGCTGTGGTGCGGTATCACCATCGCGCTGCTGGCCAAGCCGCTGTGGGGCAAGGCCCTCGGGCTGCTCTACCCCACCGTGACGCTGCTGGTCATCGTCTCCACCGCCAACCACTTCTGGCTGGACGCGGTCGGCGGAGTGCTGTGCCTGAGCTTCGGCTTCGCGCTGGCCGGTGTCTGGTACGGCACGCTGCCGCATCGTCTGTCGCGGGTGGTGCCTGCGGTGGCGTAGGCCCCACAGGCACCACGCGTACCGGCTTCGCCGTAAGGCCTTCGAGCTGACGCCGGCCGGGTTCCTCGGGCACTGCCGGGGGCTGCCGGCGCCGGACGCCGGGGCTCACGCCCCGTAGAAGAGCTCCTCGACCACGCTGCGCGCCCGCCGGGTGATCCGCCGGTAGTCGTCGATCATCTCCCCGACATGCCCCTCCTCGTACCCGAGGTAGCGGCCCACCGCCGCCAGCTCCCGGCCGTCGACCGGGAAGGTGTCGCCGGGGCGGCCGCGCACCAGCATCACCGCGTTGCGCACCCGCGCCGCCAGCACCCAGGCCTCGTCCAGGGTCTGGGCGTCCTCGGTACCGATCAGACCGGCGGCGTGGGCCGCGGCCAGCGCCTCGCGGGTACGGGTGGTGCGCAGCCCGGGGATCTCCCAGCCGTGCTGCATCTGCAGCAGCTGCACCGTCCACTCGACATCGCTCAGACCGCCGCGCCCCAGCTTGGCGTGGGTGGTCGGGTCCGCGCCGCGGGGCAGCCGCTCGGACTCCATCCGGGCCTTGAGCTTGCGGATCTCGCGGACCGCGTCGTCGCCCAGGCCCTCGGCGGGATAGCGCAGCGGGTCGATCAGCTCGATGAACCGCTGCCCCAGCCCGACGTCGCCGGCGACCGGTTCGGCGCGCAGCAGGGCCTGCGCCTCCCACACCAGCGACCAGCGCCGGTAGTAGGCGGCGTACGAGGCGAGGGTGCGCACCAGCGGTCCCGATCTGCCCTCCGGGCGCAGATCCGCGTCGATGGGCAACGGCGGGTCGGAGGAGGGGAGTTCGAGCAGCCGGCGCATCTCGTTGGCGACCGCGTGGGCGGCCTGGGCGGCCTCCTGCTCGTCGGCGCCCTCGCGCGGCTCGTGGACGAACAGGACATCGGCGTCCGAGCCGTAGCTCAGCTCATGTCCGCCGAACCGGCCCATGCCGATCACCGCGAAGTGGGTGGGCAGGGTGTCGCCCCACTGCTCGCGGACCGCGGCGCGCAGCGCACCGGCGAGGGTGGCGGCGTTGAGGTCGGAGACCGCGGCGCCGACGGTGTCGACGGAGTGGCCGTGGTCGGTCTCCGCCGGGCTGAACTCCGTGCCGTACGCGCCGATCACATCCGCCGCGGCCGTACGGAACAGCTCCCGGCGGCGCACCCCACGGGACGCGGCGGCCGCCGCCTCCGCACCGTCCGCACGGCCGACCGCGGCCAGCACCTCCTGCTCCAGCGCCGCCCGGGAGCGCGGCTGCAGCCCGTCGGGGGCGCCGAGCAGCGCGACCGCCTCGGGGGCGCGCAACAGCAGATCGGGGGCCAACCGGCCGGCGGACAGCACCCGGGCGAGGTTCTCGGCGGCCGCGCCCTCGTCGCGCAGCAGCCGCAGATACCAAGGCGTCTTGCCGAGCGCGTCGGAGACCTTGCGGAAGTTGAGCAGCCCGGCGTCCGGGTCGGCGGAGTCCGCGAACCAGGCGAGCAGCACCGGCAGCAGTGTGCGCTGGATGGCGGCCTTGCGGGTCACGCCGGACGCCAGCGCCTCCAGATGCCGCAGCGCGGCGACCGGGTCGGCGTAGCCGAGGGCTTCGAGGCGGTGGCCGGCGGCCTTGGCGGAGAGCCGGGTCTCGCCGGACTCCAGATGGGCGACGGCATCGAGCAGAGGCCGGTAGAAGAGCTTCTCGTGCAGTCGGCGCACCTCGCGGGCGTGCCACCTCCACTCCCTGCGGAGGGTGTCGACCGGCTCGGTGCGCAGGCCCAACGAGCGTGCCAGCCGCCGGAGTTCGGCCTCGGCCTCGGGCATCAGATGCGTACGGCGCATCCGGAAGAGCTGGATACGGTGCTCCAGCGTGCGCAGAAAACGGTAGGCGGCGTCCAGCGCCGCGGCGTCCTGGCGCCCGACATAGCCGCCGGCCGCCAGCGCCGCCAGCGCGTCGAGGGTGGTGGCGCTGCGCAGCGTGGCATCGCTGCGGCCGTGCACCAACTGCAGCAGCTGGACGGCGAATTCGACATCGCGCAGCCCGCCGGGGCCGAGCTTGAGCTCCCGCTCGACCTGGGCCGCGGGGATGTTCTCGACGACCCGGCGGCGCATCTGGCGCACATCGGCGACGAAGTTCTCCCGCTCGGCGACGTCCCACACCATCGGCGACAGCGCGTCGACGTACTCCTGCCCCAGCCCCAGGTCACCGGCCATCGGGCGGGCCTTGAGCAGCGCCTGGAACTCCCAGGTCTTGGCCCAGCGCTGGTAGTAGGCGAGATGGCTGCTGAGCGTGCGCACCAGCGGGCCGTTGCGGCCCTCGGGGCGCAGATTGGCGTCCACCGGCCAGATCGTGCCCTCGACCGTGTTGTCCGAGCACAGCCGCATCATGCGGGCGGCGAGCCGGGTCGCGGCCTGCAGCGCCTTGGCCTCATCGACGCCTTCCTTGGCCTCGGCGACGAAGATGACATCGACGTCGGAGACATAGTTCAGCTCCCGGCCGCCGCATTTGCCCATGCCGATGACTGCCAGCCGGCACACCGCCGCGTCGCCGGGGGCCTCTTCGTAACTGATCTCCAGGGCGGCCCGCACCGTGGCGGTGGCCAGGTCCGCGAGCTCCGCCGCGGCCTCGGCGACATCGGTCGTGCCGCACACATCGCGGGCCGCGATGCCCAGCAGGGCCCGGCGGTAGGCGGCGCGCAGCGCATCCGCGCGCGGCCGGTCGGCGCCCCGCTCGCCCCAGATGCCCTCGGCGAGCGCCTGCTCGAACTCGGGGGTGGTGGGGTGCAGATCGACCGACTCGTAGGTGACCAGCGACTGCCAGTCGTCCGGATGCCGGGCGAGGTGGTCGGCAAGCGCCTCGGAGGCGCCCATCACGCCCAGCAGCCGGTCGCGCAGCGGTTTGGCCGCGACCAGGGTGCTCAGCAGGGCCTGCTGCTCGTCCGGTTCCTGCGCCTCCACCAGGCGGACCAGACCGCGCAGCGCGAGGTCCGGGTCCGCGGTGGCCCCGAGCGCCTCCAGCAGCACCGAGTCATCGCGTACGGGGGCGAGTTCGGGGGCTTCGAGCAGCTCCCCGGCCGCCGAGGGGTCGGTGAAACCGTGTCTCAGCAGCCGGGTGAAGGTGCTGCTCCGCCGTCCCTGCGGAGCGGGTAGTGCCATGGTGCAGCCTCTCGGTGGCCGGTGGCTCAGAGCACGGGCAGCATCTTGCGCAGCTCGAAGGCGGTGACCTCCGACCTGTACTCCTCCCACTCCTGCTTCTTGTTGCGCAGGAAGAAGTCGAAGACGTGCTCACCGAGGGTCTCGGCGACCAGTTCGCTGCGCTCCATCAGGTCGATGGCCTCGCCGAGGTTCTGCGGCAGCGGCTCGATGCCCATCGCCCGGCGCTCGGAGTCCGACAGCGCCCAGACGTCGTCATCGGCGCCGTCCGGGAGTTCGTAGCCCTCTTCGATGCCCTTGAGACCGGCGGCGAGCAGCACCGCGTACGTCAGATACGGGTTGGCGCCGGAGTCGATCGAGCGGACCTCGACCCGGGTCGAGCCCATCTTGCCGGGCTTGTACATCGGGACGCGGATCAGCGCGGAGCGGTTGTTGTGGCCCCAGCAGATGTAGGAGGGGGCCTCGCCGCCGGCGCCGGCGGTGCGGTTGGCGCCGCCCCAGATGCGCTTGTAGGAGTTGACCCACTGGTTGGTGACGGCGGAGATCTCGCCCGCGTGCTTGAGCAGACCGGCGATGAACGAGCGGCCGACCTTGGAGAGTTGGTACTCCGAGCCGGACTCGTGGAAGGCGTTGCGGTCGCCCTCGAAGAGCGAGAGGTGGGTGTGCATGCCGGAGCCCGGGAACTCCGAGAACGGCTTGGGCATGAACGTCGCCTGGACGCCCTGCTCCAGCGCCACCTGCTTCATGACCAGCCGGAACGTCATGATGTTGTCCGCGGTCGACAGCGCGTCGGCGTAGCGGAGGTCGATCTCCTGCTGGCCGGGCGCGCCCTCGTGGTGGCTGAACTCCACCGAGATGCCCATCGACTCCAGCATCGTGATGGCCTGCCGGCGGAAGTCCATGCCGACGTTCTGCGGGGTGTGGTCGAAGTAGCCGGAGGAGTCGCCGGGGGTGGGCCGCTGGCCGTCCACCGGCTTGTCCTTGAGCAGGAAGAACTCGATCTCGGGGTGGGTGTAGAAGGTGAACCCGAGGTCGGAGGTCTTGGCCAGGATGCGCTTGAGGACATAGCGCGGGTCGGCGTACGAGGGGGAGCCGTCCGGCATCAGGATGTCGCAGAACATCCGGGCGGTGCCGGGGGCCTCGGCGCGCCAGGGCAGGATCTGGAAGGTGCCGGGGTCGGGCTTCGCGATCATGTCGGATTCGTACACGCGGGCGAATCCTTCGATGGCCGAGCCGTCGAAGCCGATGCCCTCGTCGAAGGCCTGCTCCAGCTCGGCGGGGGCCACCGCCACGGACTTGAGGAATCCGAGTACGTCGGTGAACCACAGCCGGACGAAGCGAATGTCGCGCTCTTCCAGCGTCCGGAGCACAAACTCCTGCTGCTTGTCCATGGGTCACCAATCCTTGCAGGTCAATCGGCCTGTCCACACGCGGGGAACGACGCGGTGTGGCACACCAGTATCACGTGCGGGGGTTACCGTCACATTACGCACCCTTGGCCTGAATCAGAACCGCCGCCCCGTAACCCTCCTCGTGGATCCTTCCCCGTAGGGGACGAGGTCAGCGCGGTCCGCGGCGCCGAACAGCCGGCTTGGCCCAGTCTTGGGCTGTCAGTGATCACCCATTGACCCGGTATTGACGGCTCCGTGCCTTGCCGTTCCTACGCTGGCTCCGACCGGTGAAAAGCGATTCGGAACAGCCGGAACATACGGGGAGACGGGGCATGGGACAGGGCTTCCAGACCAACCCGGACGCGATATTCCACTGCGCGTCCGGCACCGAACAGCATCAGGAGGCGGTCCCGCGGATCGCGCGGGCGCTGGAGCATGTGGAGATACCGTCGGGTGCCTTCGGCAAGCTGCCGGAGTCAGACGAGCTGCACACCTCGTACAACGAGCACGCCACCGCGGCGCAGCAGAACATCCATGACATCACCGACCTGCTGCAGAGCGCGGCGGAGAGCCTGCGGGCGATGGCAGGCGCCTATGTCGCCAATGAATACGCCCTCCAGGAAGGCTTCGGCGGGAGCGGCGCGGGCGGCGGGAGCGTGCCTGTATGAGCGTCTCGGCCGCCTATGCGTGGGTGAACAAGGAGATCGAGAAGCTTCCCGACGTCGAGGAGATCCACAACAGCGAGGAGCACGGCATCGACGCCGGGCTCGACGACGCGATCCGGTGGTTCATCGACAAGATCGGGCTGATGGACGACCTGGAAAAGGTCACCGGCATGCCGACGCAGCTCACCGCCGCCGCCAAGGAGTGGCGCGCACAGGCCGATGCGCTGCACAAGGTGGCCGACGGGCTGCGGTCGGCGGCACGGGCGCTGCCCGAGCAGTGGGAGGGCGACGCCTCCGACGGCTTCGGCCGCGGGATGGGCAAGATCGTCGATGCCATCGACGACACCGCCAAGGACATGGGCAAAACCGCGCAGATCCTCAGTCAGGCCGCCGCGGAGTGCAAGTTCGCCGAGGACGCCATCGTCGCGATCATCCGCGAGGCGATCGAGTGGGCGGCGATGACCCTGGCCGCGATGGTGATCACCGACATTCTCACGCTGGGCCTGGCCACGGTGGTGGACGGCCTGGTCGCGGAGGCGGAGGTCGCGGTCTTCATCGGCCGGGTCGAGAAGGTCTCCACGGGCCTGGCCAAGACGCTGCGGGACCTGATGAAGGCCGTCAAGGAGTTCAAGAGCGGCGCGAAGTCCTTCAACGAGGCGCGCAAGGTCGCCGCCACACTGCGCAAGCTGGGCGGGCCCACGGGCATGCGCGGGCAGAGCATGCGGGACTGGATGGCCCACCACATCGTCACCGGCCAGATCGCCGGTCACGGCTCGAAGCCCCTCATCGGTGCCGCCACCGGCCTCACCGGCGACTACAAGGCCCCGGCCGAGGAAGCGATCAAGCACTTCGGCAAGGAGGCGCTGGACGACGACGGCCCGAAGGAGCCGAAGCCGTATCGCGTGCCCAAGGGCAGTATCGAGGACACCTTCGGCTGAGTGCCGGGGCGGACAGAGAGACGGATATGCACTCCACCCCCGTCGTCCCGGAGCGGGACGCCTGGCTCATCGCGCACGGTTCGGGTCATCTGCGGCCGGGAGAGGCCCTGTACGGAGCCCTGCCGGTGAAGCTCGACCGGCTGGTGCCCGACGGCATCCCCAAGCGCTGCCGCCGGCCCAAGCCCGCGGCGCAGGAGAAGGCACGGTTCAAGGGATGGCAGCGGATCTTTCTGCCCGTGGGCGCTGTCATGTGGCTGTGTTCCGTCCCTGCCGGGCTGCTGGAAGCGGGTGCGCACCACACCTGGCGCGGGGTGCGCCGGATCTTTCGCGGGCGTGTCTGGGAAGGGGGCTGGGACAGCGTCGCGGGGTGGTTCGTCATCACCACCCGCACCGGCACGCCCGACGTCTCCCACTACGCCAACGAGCAGCTCGCGCTGGCCTTCACCGACCAGCGGCTGTTGCTGCTGAGCAGGCCCTCGATGCCGGAGCGGGAGGCGGCCCAGCTGCTCGGCGAGCTGCCGCGCGGACGGTACGGCCTGCGGCGCGAGCCGCATCCTGCGCGCCACGCGTCCCGGGTGGACATCGCCTTCCCCGACGGATCCTGGCTGGCGCTGGAGGCCGATGAACGGCGGCAGGTGCCGCTGCTCACCGGCCTCCTGGGGCCGGCCTAGCCAGGGCCTGTCCGGCGGATCAGGGTCGGACAGGCCCTAGACGGACGGCACCGCCGCGTCGCGCCCCGTCCCCGACAGATCCAGTACCGCCCGGACCACCGACTCCGGCACATCGGCCATCACCAGATGGCCCGCGGGTGCGGCGACCGCGAACCGGCCGCCCAGCGCGGCGGCGAGCGCCCGCTGCCGCTCCAGCCAGCGCAGTTGGCCCGCCGTCTCGCTGCCGTCGTACGCCGCCAGGACCGTCACCGGTGCGCCCGGCATCGGGTGGTCCGCACGCAGCGCGGCGAGCTCGGCGGCCTGGTAGGGGTAGGTGGCGTTCTCCAGGGCACAGGCCTTCACGACCCGGCTGGTGCGGTAGCCGGCGCGCTCCCACGGGTGCGGCGGGTGGCTGCCGACGGTCGAGGCGCGGCCGATCAGACGGCGGGTGACCGGGCCCAGGACGCGCGGCAGCCCGGCGGCGGACAGCGCGCCGGCCAGCCCGCCCGCCCAGGCGGTACGCAGCGCGCGCGGCAGCCGG
>NZ_QUAC01000021.1 GCF_003389455.1 Streptomyces inhibens
GGGACGGCCTTGGTGGCGGCGGTCGATGCGGCGGTGCCGGCGGCGTTCCGTGCGGCGACCGTCGCCGCGGTCTCCTCGGCGCGCGGCACCCGCAGCTTGGCGGTCGATACGGCGTCGGGCGAGCCGGCGGCCGGGGTCTTCGGCCCGACCGGCTGCGGCGCTCCCGCGGCGGCCTGGGGGACGGCCGTGGTGGCCGCCGAAGCGGCCCGCGAACGGTCGGTGACCAGCGCCAGGGCCCGGCGTCCCGCCACCGCGCCGTTGCGGTCGGAGAGCACCCCGCGCAGCCCGATGGACGCCTCCAGCTCGGCGCGCGCCCGGTCGAGGCTGCCGGTGCACAGCGCCAGCACGCCCAGCTCGTGGTGGAAGTAGGCCTCTTCGGCGACCTCACCGGCCAGCCGCGCGGCCTCCTGGCCGTGCCGCAGGCTGCGCTCCCAGGCGCTCCAGTGCAGCGCCGCGGCGAAGGCGGGGGCGGCCGTACGGGCGAGCAGCACGGCCGCGCTGGCGTGTCCGCTCTCCCGGCTGCCGGTGAGCACGCCCATCGCGGCCAGCGCGACATCGGACTCGGCGGCGGCCCGCTCGGGGGTGACCGAGGGGTGTCCGGCCCACCAGGCGTAGTGCTGGGCGGCGGTGTGCGCGCGGGTGGCGGCGCCTTCGGCGTAGCCGGCCGCCGTGAGCTGGTCCTGGACGGTGGCGGCGAGCCGGTAGTGGCCGCCGACCGGGGTGATCAGGCCGCAGGCCAGCAGCGCGCCGAGGGCGGCGTCGGCGTGGGTGTCCTCGGTGAGGGCCGGCAGATGCGCCTGGTGCGGCAGCTCGCCGCCGAGCGCGACGGCGAAGCGCAGCGACTCCCGGGCGGCGGCGCTCAGCCGCGAGGCGAGCAGCGGGGCGGGGGCGGCGGCCTCGCCGAGGGAGGGCAGCGGCACGTCGGGGCGCTCGCCGGGCTCCGCGGCGGCGTCGTCCTCCGGTGTCTTCTCGGGGAACAGTCCGTAGCCGTCGTCGAGGGCGCCCGGCGCGGAGCTCATCCGGTCGCGCTGCCGCAGCAGGGCGGCGGCCTGGACGAACCGCAGCGGCAGCCCCTCGGACTCGAACCACAGGTCGGCGGCCCAGGCCTGCTCGTCGTCGGTGAGCGGCCGGTCCACGGCGCGCTCCAGCAGCCGTACGCAGGCGTCGCGGCCGATCCCGCCGAGGAAGACCTCTTCGAGGTGCGAGGCGGCGCTGGGGGCCGCGACGTCGGGGGTGGCGGCGAGCAGGAAGGCGCATTCGGGGGTGGCGTCGAGCAGCTCGTCGAGCGCGGAGCCGCCGAACTCCAGGTCGTCCAGGACGACGATCGCGCCGATCTCGGCGACCATGCGCAGCAGTTCGGGCCGCTCCGGGCGGTGCTGCGGGGCCCGGTGGACGGCGGCGAACAGCGCGTACAGCAGGTCGGTGGCGGTGCGGTGGTAGCCGGAGAGCCGGACCACGCCGTCGGGGGCGAGGTCGGCGCAGGCGGTGGCGACGGCGTCCAGCAGCCGGGTGCGGCCGGAGCCGGAGGGCCCGGTGACGCGTACGGAGCGGCCGCGGGAGAGCAGCCGTACCAGGCGTTCGGTGTCCTCGGTGCGCTCTTCGAGTACGGTCTCGTGCCCGGCGAATCCGGGCGGTCCCGGGGGCAGCGGGGGCGCTGCGGCACGGGCGGCCGCGGCGCGCTCCTGCGGGTCGAGTTTGCCGGGCGCCGCGGGGCGCTCTCCGGGCGGGCAGGGTTCTATCTCGCTGCCGTCGACGGGGTTGACGGTGACGAGGTAATGGCCCGAGACGAGCCGGACGACGCGGGCGAGCCCTCCGGAGCCGCCCTGCGCGCCGCCGAACGCGGGGGCCGGCGGTTCGGCAGGGTGGTCCTGCTCGCCGTACTCCTCAGGTCCCCGGTGAGTGTTCGGGTCCATGCTGCAAGCTCCCAGATGCTTCGTTCCACTCCGCCTCCGCCACGCGTCCTTGCCCAGGAGGCGGAGCGGCGTGCCGACTGCGCTTCCGGCCGTCCGCACCCCGCCGGCTCCGGCAGTCGTCCTCAGCTGTCGCGTCCGGTCCGGTGCCCGTCGCGGATGATGGCATACGGCGGGAACCGAACCTTAGACCTGGCGAGCAAAACGTTGCACCGCCGGGGGCCGGTCCTGACCGTAACTTCCGGGATTGGCCGGTATCGCGCGGTTGACGACACTTCCGTCGGCAGACCGTGGATGTTTCGTCGCGCTTTGCCGTGCGGTCCTGTTCGCCCGGGGGACGTCCCGGGCGCGGCCGTCGGGCGGCCGCGCCCGTGTCTCACACCCGAGGAAGCGATTCCGCTTCGATGCCGCCCTCGATGGCGAGGATGCGGTGCAGCCGGGTGGCGACCAGCAGGCGCTGCATCTGGGGCGGCACTCCGCGCAGCACCAGCCTGCGGCCCACCCGGCCCGCGCGGCGGTGCGCGCCCATGATCACGCCGAGGCCGGTGGCGTCCCAGGAATCCAGCTCGGTCAGGTCCAGCACCAGATCGCCCCGACCGGAGTCGACGGCGGTGTGCAGGGCCGTACGGGCGTCCGCCGCGCTGCGGACGTCGAGGCGGCCCTCGACGACCAGCTCGGCGTGGTCGCCCCTGATGTGCATATGCGCTCCCCGGTGTCATGGGTGGTGATGTCTGGACGTCTACAGAACTGACTGCCTCTCATGCGGCGAAGTTGCCGCCTGTAAGCGAACCGATACCGAATTCACCCCGGAGGGTGACACCATCGGGCCCCTGATCCTGACGGGGGCCCTGACGCGGCATCAGTGCTCGTAGAAGCCCTGCCCACTCTTGCGGCCGATATCGCCCGCATCGACCATTCGGCGCATGATCTCCGGCGGTGCGAACTTCTCGTCCTGGGACTCGGTGTAGATGTTGTCGGTGGCGTGCAGCAGGATGTCGATGCCCGTCAGGTCGGCGGTGGCCAGCGGCCCCATCGCATGACCGAAGCCCAGCTTGCAGGCGGTGTCGATGTCCTCGGCGCTGGCCACGCCGGACTCGTAGAGCTTGGCGGCCTCGACGACCAGCGCCGAGATCAGACGGGTGGTGACAAAGCCGGCCACATCGCGGTTGACGACGACACAGGTCTTGCCGACCGACTCGGCGAATTCCCGGGCGGTGGCGAGGGTTTCGTCGCTGGTCTTGTAGCCGCGGACCAGCTCGCACAGCTGCATCATCGGCACCGGCGAGAAGAAGTGCGTACCGACGACCCGCTCGGGGCGGGAGGTGGCCGCGGCGATCTTGGTGATCGGGATCGCGGAGGTGTTGGAGGCCAGCACCGCCTCGTCCTTGACGAGCTTGTCCAGCGTCTGGAAGATCTCGCGCTTGACGTCGATCCGCTCGAAGACGGCCTCGACGACGATATCGGCGTCGGCGGTGGCTTCCAGGTCGGTCGTGGTGGTGATGCGAGCCAGCGCCTGCTCGGCGTCGGAGGCCGCCAGCTTCCCCTTGGCGACGAACTTCTCGTACGAGGCCTCGATGCCGCCCTTGCCGCGGGCCAGCGCCCCGTCCGTCACATCGCGGAGGACCACGTCCCAGCCCGCCTGGGCGGAGACCTGCGCGATACCGGACCCCATGAGTCCGGCGCCGATGACGGCGAGCTTCTTTGCCACTGCTGTCCCCTCACACCCTGTGCATTTGAAAGCCTGTCGGTCTTGGGGTGACGTTAGCGGTCGTAAGCGATCCTTTGGTGGGTAAGAGATGCGCGTCACGCCCGCCCGTCACCCGACCACCGCCCCTCAACGAGGCCCTTCGGGCCGCAGCGCCAATTTTTCATGACGGACATCACATTGAAGGGGTGCGCCCCGTGGGGCGCGATCCGGACAGCCCGCCGTCAGTCGGCCGCGCGTGGGGCGTAGTTGAGGACCTTTTCACTCAGCAGCTCCTCCATCTCGTCCAGCAGGACGAGGGCCTCACGGGAGACGACGGAGGGCTTGCGGCCGGCGATCATCTCGTGGGCGATGGCGGCCATCAAGGTCTCGTGCACCCAGCCGATCTGGCCGGCCATCAGGCCGGGCATCGGGTCGTCGTCCGCGGCGCCGGTCTCCCGTCTGAGGGTGGCCTCCAGGTTGTCGAACTGCTCCCGCTGCACGTACCACAGGCGGGCCTGGAGGGCGGCCGTGCCGTGCACCACCTTCATGAAGCGGTCGAACCCCTCGATCAGCCCGACCTTGGGCGAGACGCTCTCCACCTCCTCGCGCAGCTCGCGCAGTACGGCGGCGGCGGCCGACTCCCCCGCGGCCCGGGCCCGTACGAAACGGGACAGCCGGTCGACCAGCCCCTTGCTCCGGTCCAGGAAGAGGTCCTCCTTGGACGGGAAGTAGTTGTGAAGTCTCCCAGGATTGCCGCCTGGGCTTCCCTCGCGCATCGCCATTCATGCGGTTACCACGCGATTCGGTTGACGATTCGGCTGCAGCCAACGCCGCGGCCTGCGTCTCCGCCAGGCGGGGACGCTGCGTCCGTCCACCCTGCTCCCCAGGGCAGTCAAGCATGCCAGTCCACGCGGCCACTCGTAGGTATGGATGGCATCGGTCTTGATGTTGTACGCGGAGTTCACATCGGTGTTCACCGGTCCATAGCCGCATTCGGGATTCGTGCACTCGAAGACCGCTTGGCTCTTGCGATTCTTCGCATCCACGTGCCCGCAGGCGGAACATCTCAGCGAGGTGTTCCTGGCTGGCACCGGCACGACGACACCACCGCGCTCAACAGCTTTGTAATCCAACAGTGCGAGGACGCGTGACCACCCTTCGCTGAGAATCGCCCGGTTCAAGCCGGTCTTCTGCGCCACACGTCTGCTCGGCCGGTCGGCACTGCCGCGAGGGGAGGCAGTCATCGCGCGGACATTCAACTGCTCGACGCCGACCAAGCCGTAGCGAGCAGCAAGCTCCGTGGTCACCTTGTGGTGCCAGTCCGCCCTGCGTCGCTTCTCCCGGCCGCGCAGCTCCGCAATATGCGCGTACGTACGTTGCAGCCGGCTCGATGCCGGTTGGCCTCGCTGAGCCGACCGCCGCTGACGGGCGGCCTTGCGCTCCAGGCGGCGCAGGCGCTCCCTTTCCTTCGGGTGCAACCACGGCCCGTGACTAACAAACGGCCTGCCGGGGTCCGAGGTAGCGAGTGGCACCGCTACGCCTCGGTCCAGCCCTACCGCAGGCCCGGGGTGAGACCCCGGCGCGGGGTTTTCTCGTTGGAACGCGCAGCGGAAGGCTGCATACCAGCCTTCCGTCTCCCGTACCAACCGCCCTCCGGTGACCCTGCCGACCGGGGCCTGGTCGCCGAGCCCCGGCAACTCGCGTGAATACCGAAAACGCACCCGCCCGACCAATGGAAGGCTGGCCTCGCCCCATCTGCGGTTCAGACGCGCAATCTTCATCGCGCCTGCCTGGGGCACGTCGATCGACAACCGCGTTCGGGCACGCGAGTGGAAGTGCGGACGGCGACGGGCGCCCCTGCGAGCGGCCTGCCACGCCTGGACGTACAGCTTCAGCACCTGTTGACACGTCTGGGCAGGCAGGGCGGAGAGCCAGTCGATCTCACGCCGCGCCTGGCGGATGGCCTCATCCGCCTCAGCAATCGACGGCCACCGCTGTGGGGCGTGGAACGTGTACCACTCGTGCAGCAGATTCCAGAGCGTCCGAGCGGCGTGTCCCTGACCGGCAAGAACCAGCTCCTGCTCAGGCGTCGGGTACAACCGCAGCTTCACCATGCGGCGTACTCCGGACTGCCCGGCGGTCTGCTTGGTGCGCCGTGGTCGCCTCTGCTCTCCGTCCCCCATGTGACACAGCTTGCAACCTCGGTGCCCCCTACTCCCCGCATTCGCTCAAACGAACCTCGAACGAGTGACACGCTCGCCGCCCAAGAGATCGGGCCGGTCATCAATGCCGTCACCATGCCCTCGATGCTGCTGTCCGGGCTGATGCTGCCGATGACGCTGGGGCCCGCGTGGCTCGATGTGCTCTCGCACTTCATGCCGTTCCGCTATCTCGTGGACGCGGTGCGGGCGGCGTTCGTCGGCTCCTACGCCTCCTCGGCGCTGCTCTACGGCGTCCTGGTGGCAGCCGCCTTCGCCGTATTGTCCGTGACCTTCTGCACCCGGGCCTTCCGCAGGTCCGCGGCGTAGGCTCGCCCACATGGTGAATCTGACGCGCATCTACACCCGCACCGGCGACAAGGGCACCACCGCCCTGGGCGATATGAGCCGTACCGCCAAGACCGATTCCCGGATCTCGGCATACGCGGACGCCAACGAGGCCAATGCGGCGATCGGCGTGGCGCTGGCACTCGGTTCGCTGTCCGAGGAGGTCGCCGCGGTGCTGCTGCGGGTGCAGAACGACCTCTTCGACGTCGGCGCGGACCTGTCGACGCCGGTGGTGGAGAACCCCGAATTCCCGCCGCTGCGCGTCGAGCAGAGCTATATCGACAAGCTGGAGGCCGACTGCGACCGCTTCCTGGAGGAGCTGGAGAAGCTGCGCAGCTTCATCCTCCCCGGCGGTACGCCCGGTGCGGCCCTGCTGCACCAGGCGTGCACGGTCGTCCGCCGCGCCGAGCGCTCCACCTGGGCGGCTTTCGAGGAACACGGCGAGACGATGAACCCCCTCACCGCCACCTACCTCAACCGCCTGTCCGACCTCCTGTTCATCCTGGCCCGTACGGCCAACAAGGAGGTCGGAGACGTGCTGTGGGTGCCGGGCGGCGAGCGCTGACCGGCTGCCGGACCGCTAGCGCAGCGTCTTTTCCTGGGGCCGGGCCGCTTCCTCGGTGGCGGTGGTCCGGCCCGGGTCCTTCTTCTGCCAGATCAAGTAGGTCAGCGCGATCACGGCGTGGATGCTGACGATCTTCAGCGCGGTGCCCTGCCATTCGTGCAGCGACTTGGTGTCGCCGCCGTCGCCGACGTACCAGATCGCGACCTGCA
The DNA here is from genome assembly GCF_003389455.1 of Streptomyces inhibens. Lineage (GTDB taxonomy): Bacteria > Actinomycetota > Actinomycetes > Streptomycetales > Streptomycetaceae > Streptomyces > Streptomyces inhibens. The sequence goes on from NZ_QUAC01000021.1 coordinate 6,918, forward strand.
GCAGCGCGCACGCGACCACGGCCATCAGCACCGTGCGCAGCCACACCTTGCCCTCGTGCGCGGCGCGGGCCAGGCCGTAGAGCTTGACCGGCGGCGGGCCGCCCGCGAAGCGGTGGGCGAAGTGCCCGTCGACCCACTTGATCGTGTAGTGGCCGTAGGCGACCGTGAAGCCGATGTAGACGGCGGCCAGGCCGTGTTTCCAGTCCGCCGCGGCCCCGTTCTTCAGGTCGATCGCGGTCACGACCAGCAGGATCAACTCCAGCAGCGGCTCCATCAGGAGCAGCATCGCTCCGGTGCGCGGCATCCGTGCCAGGTACCGCAGCGCCAGGCCGGCGACCAGCAGCACCCAGAAGCCGACCTCGCAAGCGATGATCAACACGACGACCACGGCAGTCTCCTCTCGGGGGCTCTCCGACCGAACACCTCAAGCCTCCCAGCGGCCGGCGCCCGGTACGTCGTCGCACACGATGATCCCGGACTGCATCTTTCGATGTAGCGCGCGAAGTGCACGGATGACGCGGACGTGGAGGCAGCGGGCCCCGGCGCCGTGTTTGATGGAGGGGTGACCGCCAGATCCCTCGCCGCCGTCGGCCGGCCGCACCGACTCGATGTGCTCATCGCGGGCGGCGGGCTGCTCGGCGGGCTGCTGCTCTGGGCGATGAATCTGCACGGCGGTCCGGCGCGCCTGGGGCTGCCGACATCACTCACCCTGGTCGCACTCACCGCGATGTCGGCGGCCGAGCTGCTGCGCCGTACGGCCCCGATGACGGCGCTGGCCATCGCGGTACCGGCGCTGGTGCTGGACATCTGCACCGGCGCGCTGGTCGCCACCGTCCTGATGTTCACGGACGTGGTCTATGCGGCGGTGCTCTACGGCCCGGCGAGCGCGGCCCGCCGGATCCCGCTGCACTCCGTGCTGGTGACGGTGCTGGCGGCCATCGCGCTGACCGCGCTGTGGCAGGACCCGCAGGTCGTGATGGCCGTCATCGGCATCGCGCTGGTCACCATCGCGCCCGCCTGGACCGGCATCATCACCCGCAATCACCGCGACGCCGCCCAGTCCGCCCGGCTGCGGGCCGAGCGGATCGCGCTGCTGGCGGAGCGGGACCGGACGCAGGCGGTGGCGGGCGAGCGGGCGCGGATGGCACGTGAACTGCACGACATGGTCGCCAACCATCTGTCCGCCATCGCGATCCACTCCACCGCCGCGCAGTCCATCGACGACCCGTCGGCGACCCGCGAGGCGCTCGGGGTGATCCGCGAGAACAGCGTGCAAGGTCTGGCCGAAATGCGTCGTCTCATCGGGCTGTTGCGGGACCCGAAGACGACCGAAACCGCGGAGGAGCCCGCCGCGACCCCCACACTCGACGGGCTGGACGCGCTGATCACCCAGGCCCGTGCGAACGGTACGTCCAGCGGGCTGACCTTTGTGCTGGACGACGCCCGGAGCCCGGACGGCCAGGGAGCCGGGCGGACATTGGCGGCGGTCGAACTGGCCGCGTACCGCATCGTCCAGGAGTCACTGACCAACGCGCTCAAGCATGCCGCGCCCGGCGAGGTACGGGTGCGGATCGCCCGCGAGCGCGGCGGGGCGCTCACCGTCGCCGTGCGCAGCCCGTTCGCCGACCGGCCGGGTCCCCGTGCACCCGGCTCCGGTACCGGACTGGTCGGGATGCGCGAGCGGATCGCCCTGCTGGGCGGAGCATTCGAGGCCGGCCCGGAGAGCGGGCCGGCCGGCAGAGTCTGGCTGGTGCGGGCAGTGGTGCCCGCCGCCGAGGAGGAAGAACAACGATGACAGGCGCCGACGCGCAGCCGATCCGGGTTCTCGTCGCCGAGGACCAGTCCGCCGTACGGGCCGGGCTGGTGCTCATCCTGCGCTCCGCCCCCGACATCGAGGTCGTCGGGGAGGCCGAGGACGGCGAGGAGGCGGTACGGCTCGCCCGCGAGCTGCGCCCCGCCCTCGTCCTCATGGACATCCAGATGCCCCGGCTCGACGGGGTGTCCGCCACCCGGCAGGTGGTCGCCGAAAAGCTCGCGGATGTGCTGGTGCTGACCACCTTCGACCTGGACGAATATGTCTTCGGGGCGCTGCGCGCGGGGGCCGCGGGCTTCCTGCTCAAGGACAGTGATGCGGCCGCCCTGCTGACCGCGGTGCGCACGGTGGCGTCCGGCGAGGGGCTGATCGCGCCGGCGGTGACCCGGCGGCTGATCGCGGAGTTCGCCAGCCCCCGTACGGCGCGGCGGCGCCCGGCCCGGGACGGCGAGGCGCCGGATCCGGCGGTCCTGGACGCGCTGACGCCGCGCGAGCGGGAAGTGCTGGGGTGTCTGGGGCGGGGGCTGTCCAACGCCGATATCGCGTTACGGCTGGCGATGGCGGAGGCCACCGTCAAAACGCATGTCAGCCGGCTTCTGGCGAAGCTGGATCTGCGCAGCCGGGTCCAAGCGGCAGTGCTGGCGCAGGAGTTGGGGGTGGACAGCCCCTAGCGGACGCGCGCCGTCAGGCCACGTTCGTCGCTCCCCCGGACTCCGTCCGGGGGACACTCCCACCCAACGAGAACCCCTGCCTATGCCACATTGACTCTCTGGCCGGGCGGCGCCGCCTCCAGCCAGGCCAGGAAGCCGGTGAGGGCGTCCTCGCTCATCGCCAGTTCCAGGCGGGTGCCGCGGTGCCGGCAGGCCAGCACGATGGAGTCGGAGAGCAGTGCCAGCTCTTCCTCACCCTGGGGGGTGCGGCGCTCCAGGACCTCGATGGCGGAGCGCTCCAGGAGGCGGCGTGGCCGGGGCGCGTACGAGAACACCCGGAACCATTCGATCCGGTCGCCGTTGTAGCGCGCCACACCGTAGATCCAGCCCTTGCCGCCGGTCTCGTTCTCCGGCACGTTCCAGCGCAGGCTGCAGTCGAACGTGCCGCCGGACCGCTGGATGAGCCGCCTTCTCAGTCCGAAGACGAACAGTCCCAGCAGCACCAGTACCACGACCGCGCCGCTCACAAGCAGAGCGAGGACCATCTCGACCGACCTCCTCGCCTCGATGGGGGTGCCCCCGGACGGGGTCCGGGGGAGGGAAACGCACCTGCATTGCCTCAGCCGCGGGCCGCTCCGGAGAATTCCGGGCAGCCCGCGGCTGAGGATCGATCTCGTCGGCGACGGGGCTCAGTGAACGCCCGTCACCGCACGCAGCCGGACATCGGCGCGACGCTCGGCGGCCGCGTCAGCGTCCGACTTCGCTCGCTCCAGGGCCCGCTCCGCGCGCTGGACATCGATCTCGTCCGACAGTTCCGCGATCTCCGCGAGCAGAGACAGCTTGTTGTCGGCGAAGGAGATGAAGCCGCCGTGCACAGCGGCGACGACGGTGCCGTCCCCGCTCTCGCCGGTCGTACGAATCGTCACCGGGCCCGACTGCAGCACGCCGAGCAGCGGCTGATGTCCGGGCATGACGCCGATGTCGCCCGACGAGGTGCGCGCGACGACCAGGCTGGCCTCGCCGGACCAGACCTGACGGTCCGCGGCGACCAACTCGACGTGCAGCTCAGCCACGATGGCTCCTCGGGTCTCCACCTGCCTGGCGTGGCAGATGTTGGGTCAAATACTAGTGGTCGTACGGGCCGGGGGCGGCCAGGGCCGCCCCCGGGACCGGTGCCGGGGTCAGGAGACGCCCAGCTCCTTGGCATTGGCCTTCAGGTCCTCGATGCCACCGCACATGAAGAACGCCTGCTCGGGGAAGTGGTCGTAGTCACCGTCCGCGATCGCGTTGAACGCGGTGATCGACTCGTCGAGCGAGACGTCCGAGCCGTCGACACCGGTGAACTGCTTCGCCACGTGGGTGTTCTGCGACAGGAACCGCTCGATACGACGGGCGCGGTGGACAGTGAGCTTGTCCTCCTCGCCGAGCTCGTCGATACCCAGAATCGCGATGATGTCCTGGAGGTCCTTGTACTTCTGCAGGATCGTCTTGACGCGCGAGGCGCAGTCGTAGTGCTCCTGCGTGATGTAGCGGGGGTCCAGGATCCGGGACGTCGAGTCCAGCGGGTCGACCGCCGGGTAGATGCCCTTCTCCGAGATCGGGCGCGACAGAACGGTCGTCGCGTCCAGGTGGGCGAAGGTGGTGGCCGGCGCCGGGTCGGTCAGGTCGTCCGCGGGGACGTAGATCGCCTGCATCGAGGTGATCGAGTGACCGCGGGTCGAGGTGATGCGCTCCTGCAGCAGACCCATCTCGTCCGCCAGGTTCGGCTGGTAACCCACCGCGGACGGCATACGGCCGAGCAGCGTGGAGACCTCGGAACCCGCCTGGGTGTAGCGGAAGATGTTGTCGATGAAGAAGAGCACGTCCTGCTTCTGCACATCGCGGAAGTACTCCGCCATGGTCAGACCGGCCAGGGCGACGCGCAGACGGGTGCCCGGGGGCTCGTCCATCTGACCGAAGACCAGTGCGGTCTTGTCGATGACGCCGGAGTCCGTCATCTCCTCGATGAGGTCGTTGCCCTCACGGGTGCGCTCACCGACACCGGCGAACACCGACACACCGTCGTGGTTGTTGGCCACGCGGTAGATCATTTCCTGGATCAGAACGGTCTTGCCGACACCGGCACCACCGAACAGACCGATCTTGCCGCCCTTGACGTACGGGGTCAGCAGGTCGATGACCTTGACGCCGGTCTCGAACATCTCGGTCTTGGACTCGAGCTGGTCGAAGGACGGAGCCTTGCGGTGGATCGGCCAGCGCTCGGTGATCTCCGACTCGGCCTCGGGCTTGTTCAGGATCTCGCCGAGGGTGTTGAACACCTTGCCCTTGGTGACATCGCCGACCGGGACGGTGATCCCGGCGCCCGTGTTGGTCACCGCGGCCTGGCGGACCAGACCGTCGGTGGGCTGCATCGAGATCGCACGGATCAGGCCCTCGCCCAGGTGCTGGGCAACCTCAAGGGTCAGGATCTTCTTGACCCCGGCCTCGGCCGGGTCGGCGACCTCGACGGTCAGCGCGTTGTAGATCTCCGGCATCGCGTCGACGGGGAACTCCACGTCGACGACCGGGCCGATGACCCGGGCGACGCGGCCCGTGGCGGCGGCCGTCTCAACAGTGGTCGTCATTACTTGTCACTCCCCGCGGTCGCGTCGGCCAGGGCGCTGGCGCCACCGACGATCTCGCTGATTTCCTGGGTGATTTCGGCCTGTCGGGCCGCATTGGCAAGCCGCGAGAGCGACTTGATGAGGTCTTCTGCGTTGTCGGTCGCCGACTTCATCGCACGACGCGTGGCGGCGTGCTTGGAGGCGGCGGCCTGCAGGAGCGCGTTGTAGATCCGCGACTCGACATACCGCGGAAGCAGGGCGTCGAGGACGTCCTCGGCCGACGGCTCGAAGTCGAACAGCGGAAGGATCTCGCCCTTGGACTCCGCAGCCGTCTCCGCCACCGTCTTGTCGAGGCTGAGCGGCAGCAGGCGGTCGTCCAGCGCCGTCTGCGTCATCATCGAGATGAACTCGGTGTAGACGATGTGGAGTTCGTCCACGCCGCCCTCGGCGGTGTCCTGCTGGACAGCGTCGATCAGCGGTGCGGCGATCGCCTTGGCGTCCGCGTACGTCGGGTTGTCGGTGAAGCCGGTCCACGACTCCACGACCTTGCGCTCGCGGAAGCTGTAGTACGACACACCCTTGCGCCCGACGATGTAGGCGTCGACCTCCTTGCCCTCGGCCTTGAGCCGCTCGGTGAGCTGCTCCGCGGCCTTGATGACATTGGAGGAGTAGCCGCCGGCCAGACCGCGGTCGCTCGTGATGAGCAGCAGCGCGGCCCGCGAGGGCTTCTCCGCCTCCGTCGTCAGCGGGTGCTGGGTGTTCGAGCCCGTGGCAACCGCTGTCACCGCGCGGGTCAGTTCACTCGCGTACGGCGTCGACGCCGCCACCTGGCGCTGCGCCTTGACGACGCGCGAGGCGGCGATCATCTCCATCGCCTTGGTGATCTTCTTGGTCGCGGTGACGGAGCGGATGCGACGCTTGTAGACCCGGAGCTTGGCTCCCATGGATCAGGTCCCTTCCGTCGTCACTTGCTGGTGCCGGCCGGGGCGTCCTCGCCGAGCAGCTTGCCGTCCGAGGTCTCGAACTGCCGCTTGAAGCCTTCGACGGCCTCGGCGATCGCACCGATGGTGTCGTCGGACATCTTGGCGCCCTCGCGGATGCTGGTCAGCAGGTCCTTCTTCTCCCGGTGGAGGTGGTCCAGGAGCTCCCGCTCGAAGCGGCGGATGTCCTCGACCGGGACGTCATCCATCTTGCCGTTGGTGCCGGCCCAGATGGAAACGACCTGGTCCTCGGTGGCGTACGGGGCGTACTGACCCTGCTTGAGCAGCTCGGTCATGCGCTTACCGCGCTCCAGCTGCGCCTTGGAGGCCGCGTCCAGGTCGGAACCGAAGGCGGCGAACGCCTCCAGCTCGCGGTACTGGGCGAGGTCCACACGGAGGCGGCCGGACACCTGGCGCATGGCCTTGTGCTGGGCGGAGCCACCGACACGGGAGACGGAGATACCGACGTTCAGCGCCGGGCGCTGGCCCGCGTTGAACAGGTCGGACTCCAGGAAGCACTGGCCGTCGGTGATGGAGATGACGTTGGTCGGAATGAACGCCGACACGTCGTTCGCCTTGGTCTCGACGATCGGCAGACCGGTCATCGAGCCGGCGCCCATCTCGTCGGAGAGCTTGGCGCAGCGCTCCAGCAGACGCGAGTGCAGGTAGAAGACGTCGCCCGGGTAGGCCTCACGGCCCGGCGGACGGCGCAGCAGCAGGGACACGGCGCGGTAGGCGTCGGCCTGCTTCGAGAGGTCATCGAAGATGATCAGGACGTGCTTGCCCTGGTACATCCAGTGCTGGCCGATGGCCGAGCCGGTGTAGGGCGCCAGGTACTTGAAGCCCGCCGGGTCGGACGCCGGGGCGGCGACGATGGTGGTGTACTCCAGGGCACCGGCCTCCTCCAGCGCACCGCGCACGGACGCGATGGTGGAGCCCTTCTGGCCGATGGCGACGTAGATGCAGCGGACCTGCTTCTTGGGGTCGCCGGTGCGCCAGTTGTCGCGCTGGTTGATGATCGTGTCGACGGCCAGGGCGGTCTTGCCGGTCTGGCGGTCACCGATGATCAGCTGACGCTGGCCACGGCCGATCGGCACCATCGAGTCGACGGCCTTGTAGCCGGTCTCCATCGGCTCGTGCACCGACTTACGGACCATGACGCCCGGAGCCTGCAGCTCCAGGGCGCGGCGGCCCTCGGACTCGATCTCGCCGAGGCCGTCGATCGGGTTGCCCAGCGGGTCGACAACGCGGCCGAGGTAGCCCTCGCCCACGGCGACCGAGAGCACCTCACCGGTGCGCTGCACCGGCTGGCCCTCCTCGATGCCGCTGAACTCACCGAGGACAACCGCACCGATCTCGCGCTCTTCCAGGTTCAGCGCAAGACCGAGCGTGCCGTCCTCGAACTTCAGCAGCTCGTTCGCCATCGCCGAGGGAAGGCCCTCGACCTTCGCGATGCCGTCTCCGGCCTCGCTTACCGTGCCGACCTCCTCGCGCGAGGCCGCGTCCGGCTTGTACGCCTGGACGAAGTTCTCCAGCGCGTCCCGGATCTCCTCCGGCCGGATCGTGAGCTCCGCCATCTGGGTTCCCTGCTCTCCTTGTTGGGCCCGAAGTTACTTGCGGGGGTCTGGGGGCTGTCCCCCAGGGGGTTTCCGCTTACGGCCCAACTCGGGCCGCCGTCATGCATGTGCTGGTCCCCGGGGCTTCTTCCGGACCGCAGCCGGACCTCTCGGTCCGGCCGGCTGGTCCGGCGCCTGGCCGCCGGTTGTGCAGCTCTTGAGTTGGTGGCTGGGTCAGCCGGCCATCCGCCGGGCCGCCTCTTCGAGGCGCTCCGCGATGGTCCCGTTGATGACCTCGTCGCCGATCCGGACCTGGATTCCGCCGAGGACCTCGGGGTCCACGTCGAGGTTCAGGTGGATCTGCCGTCCGTACAGCGCGGCCAGGGAAGCACTCAGGCGCTCCCGCTGCCCTTCACTGAGGGGCACCGCAGAGGTGACCACCGCGACCATCCGGTCCCGGCGGCTCGCCGCCAGCTTGGAGAGGGCATCGAGCCCCGCTTCCAGGCTACGGCCCCGCGGCTGTACGACAAGACGGATCACGATCCGCTCGGTGACCGGGTTGGCCCGGCCGCCCAGCAGCGAGTGCAGCAGCTCCGTCTTGGCCGAGACCGATGCGTTCCGGTCGGTCAGCGCACGGCGCAGCTCGCTGTTGGAGCTGACGATCCGGCCGAACCGGAACAGCTCGTCCTCGACGTTGTCGAGCTGGCCGGCCCGCTGTGCCGCGACGAGGTCGGCGCTGTACGCCAGCTCCTCGAGCGCGTCCGTCAGGTCACGCGAGCGCGACCAGCGGGAGCGGACCATGCCGCCGACCAGGTCGACGGCCGGGCCGCCGACCTGGCTGCCGAGCAGCCGTCCGGCCAGTTCGGCACGCGCCTCGCCGGCCTGCGCCGGGTCGGTCAGGACCCGACGCAGCGACACCTCGCGGTCGAGCAGAGCGGTGACGGCAGCCAGCTCCTCGGCGAGCTTCGCGGCGTCGACGGAGGTGTCGTCCGTCAGCGCGTTGAGTCGCTCGCGTGCGGAGGCGAGTGCCTCGCGGCTGGCTCCGTTCATCGCCCGGCCTCGGCCTTCGTCGCGTCCGACGCCGCCTGGGCCTCGATCTCGTCGAGGAAGCGGTCGATGGTCCGGCTCTGCCGGGCGACGTCCTCGAGGGACTCGCCGACGAGCTTGCCGGCCAGTTCGGTGGCGAGCTTGCCCACGTCCTGACGCAGCGAGTGCGCAGCCTGCTTGCGGTCCGCCTCGATCTGGGCGTGACCGGCAGCGATGATCTCCTCACGCTGCCGCTGGCCCTCGGCGCGCATCTCAGCGATGAGCGTCGCGCCCTGCTCCTGCGCCTCCTGGCGCAGTCGCGCGGCCTCATGGCGGGCATCGGCCAGCTGTGCCCGGTAGTCCGCGAGCACCTGCTGGGCCTCGGCCTGAGTCGCCTCGGCGTCCTCAATCCGGCCTTCGATCTGCTTCCTGCGCTCGTCCAGAACCTTGTTGATGTTCGGGAGGAGCTTCTTGGCGAGGAAGCCGAAGACGATGAAGAAAGCGATCAGGCCGATGACCAGCTCTGGAATCGGCGGGACCAGGGGGTTCTCGGGAACCTCCGCCGCCATGTTGACCAGGGCGTTCACATCAGTGCCTTCCGTCTGAATGGATAGTCGATGCGGTTCGTTTACTTGTAAACGAAGCCCATGACGATGCCGATCAGGGCGAGCGCCTCACAGAAGGCGAAACCCATGATCTGGTTGGTCCGGATCAGGCCGGCGGCCTCGGGCTGGCGGGCCAGGGCCTGGGTGCCGTTACCGAAGATGATGCCGACGCCGACGCCGGGGCCGATGGCCGCGAGACCGTAGCCGATGGAGGCGACGTTGCCGACCAGGGTGGTCTTGGCGTTGTCACCGACGGCAGCGAGGTTGATCATTTCGAGAGCAGCGGACATGCCGTTACTTCCTTCTCATTTCACGGACCGGTGGGGGTTGGCCACCGGACAGCTGTTGGGCTGGGAGGCGGGGGTGCTCAGTGGTGCTCGGCGAGCGCGCCCTGGACGTAGTTGCAGGCCAGGAGGACGAAGACGTACGCCTGAACGGCCTGAATGAAGAGCTCGAAGGCGGTCATCACGATGGTCATCACGAAGGATGCCCCCGCGTAGACGATGCCGATGCCGTTCAGCATGTACCAGCTGGCAATGGTGAACAGCAAGATCAGCAGGTGACCCGCGAACATGTTCGCGAAGAGTCGGACCGCGTGAGTGAAGGGGCGGATGATCAGGTGCTGGAGGAGTTCGAGCACCATGATCAGCGGCAGCACCCAGCCGAGCGACTTGTCGTAACCCGAGATGTTCTTCAGACCGCCGACGAAGCCCTGCTTCTTGAACGTCAGGAACAGCCAGAGGACATAGACGACCAGGGCAAGGCCTACCGGGAAGGCGATGACCGACGTCACGGGGAACGAGAAGAGCGGAATCACCGACCAGAGGTTCATGATCCACACGAAGAAGAACAGCGAGACCATGAAGGGGACGTATTTGTCGCCCTCCTTCTTCCCCAGCGCGTCATAGACGAGCCCGCGGCGCACGAAGTCGTAGCCCGCCTCGCCGACCATCTGCAGCTTTCCGGGCACGACCTTGGCTTTGCCGAATGCGGCCCAGAAGAACCCCACCACGACGACCGTGCTGAGGAAGGCCAGCAGCATCGGCTTGTTGAACTCGAAGCCACCGATCGTGAAGAGGGGTTCGAATACGAACGAATGAAGACCCGGGGCCTCGAAGCCACACCCCGGAATGAAGAGGTGGCACTCCGTGTCGAAGGCGAGCATCGTTTCAGCACTCACCGCGGGCTCCTTCAGCGTGGCGCATGGGTACGGCAACCTCGTTGTGTCGGCGCGGCATTGAGCCACGGAGCGGCACTGGACTGGTCTTACGGATTAGGGGGCGGCGGCCGGCCGGCGCTGGGCCGGGCCGAATCACAGGCATCGGCCGCGAGAACTGCCCGTTCCATCGAGTGGAACTCGGGAGCTCAGCCGCCTGCGCCATCTGTGCCGCAGTTGGCACCGGACGATAGCAGGCCCGCATGAGGGCATTTATTTCGGCCCTACGTGTCACGTCGGCGACCCCGCCGTCTCCGCCTTCTTCGGCTCGGCGGAGTCGGGATCCACGTACAGAATCTTCGCCTTCATATGACCGCGGGTCTGTGCCGCGATCCATACGAGGGTGGCACCGAGCAACGTGAACGCAAATGCCTTGGTGTCAAAGAGCGTTGTGTCCTTGAAGACGATGAGGAAGACCAACACGAACAGGATCTGCACCGTGTACAGCAGCAGGCCCATCATCTGGAACAGCTGCGGAAGGCTCTTCGCGGTCTTCTGCAGGGCAACGAGGCCCGCCCCCATGACGAACACCACCAGCGCGGTACCGATGACGGCGCCGATCGCTCCCGTCCCGCCCGCGACCACTGCGCTCACAGCAACGGCAATGGCGCCGATGGCGAGCGTGGGCACAACGGCGTGAAGGAGTAGTCGGGCGTCATTCGACTGCATGGCGGCGCTCCGGCAAGGGGTGGGGGTGTGTCGTCAGGGACGAGCGTAGACCCGGCCTGAGGCGGAACCTGAGGCCAAAGAACCGTCGCACTACGGTCCTTCGGCTCTATCGCCGGGTTTCGTGAACGGTATCACAAACTATTTGATGAGGTCTTTACCTGGTTCGTGTGGACCCTGTCACACTTGAGCGTGAACGTGCGCGTTGGTGCACTGACGGCCAGCTATTTGTCTGGTATGAGGTCAACCCGCCCGATTTCTGATGCCCGTTCGGGCGACCGGCCCCCCGTATCAGTGGTGACTGCCAGCCCTCCGGCGGTCCACGAAGCGTGACCGGTCGCCGATCGCGGTGGCACCGTGGATGCCCGCGGGGATCGGCTCGCGCGCCTCCTCCGGCGCATCGCCCTCGCCGTCGGCCACCGCGGCCGGAGCCACCGCCGTACGGACGACCCGGCGGTAGCGCGGCGGGACCATCCACTCCGCCCAGCGCGGGGCCCGCGGCGTGAAGCGCGGCAGCAGAAGCAGCACCAGACCCACCGCGCTCAGCAGCACGATGCCCAGCACGATCCACATGCTGGCGTTGTTCGCGGAGTAGGCGACCGCGCCGAACGCGATCAGCGCCGACCAGAAGTACATGATCAGCACGGCCCGGCTGTGCGAGTGGCCGATCTCCAGCAGCCGGTGGTGCAGATGTCCGCGGTCGGCGGCGAACGGCGACTGGCCCTGCCACGTACGCCGCACGATCGCCAGGATCAGGTCGGCGACCGGCACCGCGATGACCGTCAGCGGCAGCAGCAGCGGGATGTAGACCGGCACCATCGCGTGGGTCGCCTCACGCAGACCGCCCGCCTTCAGGTTGAGCAGGTCCGGGTCGACCTGGCCGGTCACCGAGACCGCGCCGGCGGCCATCACCAGGCCGATCAGCATCGAGCCGGAGTCGCCCATGAAGATCCGGGCCGGGTGCATGTTGTGCGGCAGGAAGCCCAGGCACATGCCCATCAGAACGACCGAGAACAGCGTTGCGGGCGCGGCCGCCTCGATGCCGTAGCCGAACCACATCCGGTACGCGTACATGAAGAACGCGGCGGCCGCGATGCACACCATGCCGGAGGCCAGACCGTCCAGGCCGTCCACGAAGTTCACCGCGTTGATGGTGATCACGACCAGCGCGACGGTCAGCAGCGTGCCCTGCATCGGGGTCAGCGAGACCGTGCCCACACCGGGGATCGGGATCCACAAAATCGTCAGACCCTGAAGGACCATCACACCCGCGGCGATCATCTGGCCACCCAGCTTGACCAGCGCGTCCACGCCCCACTTGTCGTCCAGTACGCCGAGGATCCAGATCAGCGCGGCGCCCGACAGCAGCGCCCGCGGCTCGTTGGAGTTCTCGAAGACGCTCTTGAGGTTGGTCAGATGCGAGGCGACCAGAAGGCCGGCGCACAGCCCGCCGAACATCGCGATACCGCCGAGCCGGGGTGTCGGTTCGCGGTGCACATCACGCGCGCGGATCTCCGGCATCGCACCGGCCGCGATCGCGAACTTCCGCACCGGCCCGGTCAGCAGGTAGGTCACCGCGGCCGTGACGCACAGCGTCAGCAGGTATTCACGCACGGGCTGCCCCATTGGTATAGCTGGCCATCACAGCCCCACACCCTATGCGTGTCAGCGCCCTGGCCGTGAATACAGGACTAGACGCATCGCGTCAGCGGATGGTTCCCGCCGTTATCCGAGATCGGGATAAGGCGGAAATCCGTGGACCAAAGCGACGGTCCTGGAGCGGGCCGTACCGTCCTCCTGGAGCGCCGCCACGATCAGCTCGGCGACCGTCCGCATCTCGGCCTCGCCCATGCCCTGCGTCGTCACCGCGGCGGTGCCGAGCCGGATGCCGGTCCTGCGGTCCACGGGCGCATCGGTGCAGGGCAGCGCGCAGGTGTCCAGCACGATCCCGGCGGCCGCCAGCCGGCCGCGGGCGGTGCGCGCGTCCAGGCCCAGGGGCGCGGTGTCGGCGGTGATCAGATGGGTGTCGGTACCGCCGGTGGTGATCATCAGGCCCTGTTCGGCCAGCGCCCCGGCGAGCGCGCGGGCATTGGCGGTGACCTGATGGGCGTACGTGCCGAAGGCGGGCGTGGCGGCCTCCGCGAAGGCGACGGCCTTGGCGGCGACGGAGTTCATCTGTGCGCCCCCTTGGGTGAAGGGGAACACCGCGCGGTCGATGCGCTCGGCCAGCTTCGCACCGCACAGAATCAGCCCTCCGCGCGGTCCGCGCAGCACCTTGTGGGTGGTGCCGCACACCACATGCGCGTACGGGACGGGGCTGGGCGCCGCTCCCCCGGCGATCAGCCCCAGGGGGTGTGCGACATCCGCGATCAGGTAGGCGCCGGTCTCGTCGGCGATATCGCGGAAGGCGGCGTAGTCGATGTGCCGGGGGTAGGAGATCGAGCCACAGACGATGGCCTTGGGCCGGCGGGCGCGGGCCAGCTCGCGGATCGCATCGTAGTCGAGCAGTCCGGTCTCCTCGTCGACGCCGTAGCCGGCGAAGTCGAACCAGCGGCCGGAGAAGTTGGCGGGCGATCCGTGGGTGAGGTGTCCGCCGTGCGGGAGGGACATGGCCAGGACGGTGTCTCCAGGGCGCAGCAGGGCGGCGTAGGCGGCCAGTACGGCCGAAGACCCGGAGTGTGCCTGGACGTTGGCGTGTTCGGCGCCGAAAAGGGCCTTGGCGCGCTCCACCGCGATCCGCTCGGCGAGGTCGACGATCTCGCAGCCGCCGTGGTGCCGGGCGCCCGGATAACCCTCGGCGTATTTGTTGCCCAGCGGGGAGCCGAGGGCGGCGAGGACGGCCGGTGAGGTGAAGTTCTCCGCGGCGATCAGCTGCAGCCCGTCACTCTGGCGGGCGCTCTCGCCGAGCACCACGCCGGCGATCTCGGGGTCCTGGCGCAGCAGCGCGCCGAAGTCCGGCGCACCGGCCGGCCGGGTGACACCGTCGCGGGCCGCGGCGCGCGCCCGGTCCTCGATCGTCTCGGTTTCGCCGGCACCGGCGGGGGGATCGGTGGCCGGAATTCGACTGTCCGGGGTCTCGCTACGGGGTGACGCGGTGGTGGCAGGCATCGCTTGCTCCGGGCCTCGTACGGGGACGTAGTCCCAATGTAGGCGCGGTGGGGCGATCGGGCGCGGTGTGCGGGCCGCTCGGGGGCCCGTGGGTCCCGTGGGGCCCTGTGGAGGCCTGTGGGGTCCGCGCCCGCGCCCGTGACCGTCAGGCGCGGGCCGGGAGTCCCGTAAGGGCCGTGACGACCGGGTCGAGGGCCTGGTTGATCTCGTCCCCGATGGAGCGGAAGAAGGTGATGGGGGCGCCGTAGGGGTCGTAGACCTCGTCGGACTCCGGGTTGGGCGCCAGCAGCCAGCCGCGCAGCGCGGCGGCGGCGCCGACCAGTGCGCGGGCCCGCTCGACCAGCCCGCCGTCCGGCAGGTCCGGGTCGGGCTCGGGCAGCGTTGCCGGGTCTATGGCGCGCACCAGCCGGTTGAACTCCTTGAGCGTGAAGGTGCGCAGCCCCGCGGAGTGGCCCATCGAGATGACCTGGGCACGGTGGTCCCGGGTCGCGGTGAGTACCAGGTCGGCGCGGATGACGTGCTCGTCGAGCAGCTCACGGCCGATGAAGCCGGCCGGGTCGGCGCCGTAGTCGGCGAGCACCGTCGCGGCGTGCGCCTCCATCGGGGCGCCTTCGTGGCCCCAGGTGCCGGCGCTCTCCACGAGCAGCCCGCCGCTGCGGTGCGCGCCGAGCCGCAGTTCCAGGGCATGGCGGTGCAGCCGCTCGGTGATCGGCGAGCGGCAGACGTTGCCGGTGCTGACGTGGAGAATCCGAAAAGGGGATGCCGGGGGCAGGAGGGTGTCGTCGCCCGGTCCCGCTATGCCACGCCCCAGGGGCGCCATCAATTGGCCACCTCGAGCTCGGGTACCACCTTGCGCAGCTCCTCCGCGCTGATCGCGCCCGCGCGCAGCAGCACCGGGATCTTGCCGGTGACATCGACGATCGAGGACGGCACGGCGGCAGGCGTCGGACCGCCGTCCAGGTAGACGGAGACCGAGTCGCCCAGCATCTCCTGTGCGGCGTCGCAGTCCTGCGGGGACGGGTGGCCGGTGAGATTGGCGCTGGAGACGGCCATCGGGCCGAAGTCGGTGAGCAGCTCGATCGCCACGGGGTGCAGCGGCATCCGTACGGCGACCGTGCCGCGGGTCTCGCCCAGGTCCCAGGTCAGCGACGGCTGGTGCTTGGCGACGAGGGTGAGCGCGCCGGGCCAGAAGGCGTCGACCAGCTCCCAGGCCTGCTCGGAGAAGTCGGTGACCAGGCCGTGCAGGGTGTTGGGGGATCCGACGAGGACCGGGGAGGGCATACCGCGCCCGCGGCCCTTGGCCTCCAGCAGGTCGCCGACGGCCTCGGCGCTGAAGGCGTCCGCGCCGATGCCGTAGACGGTGTCGGTCGGCAGCACGACCAGCTCGCCGCGGCGGACGGCCGAGGCGGCCTCGCGCAGACCGGTCGCGCGGTCGGTCGCGTCGCTGCAGTCGTAACGCCGTGCCATTTAACGGACCTCCTCGTGCGGAACGGATACATCGGATGCACCGGTGCCGGATGCATCGGGCGTCGAAACGGGTCGCGTCATGGCGTCGCCCGGCGCGCGGTGGCGAAACGGGGCCGGTTGTTGAGGTCGGGGTGGTCGGCCGCGTCGGCCCAGCCCCGCTCCTCGGTGAAGATCCATGGCACCTGTCCGCCCTGGGTGTCGGCGTGCTCGATGACGACCACTCCGCCGGGCCGCAGCAGGCGGTGTGCGGTCCGCTCGATGCCGCGGATGGTGTCCAGGCCGTCCTCGCCCGAGAACAGCGCGAGCTGGGGGTCGTGGTCGCGGGCCTCGGGTGCGACGTACTCCCACTCGGTCAGCGGGATGTACGGCGGATTGGAGACGACCAGGTCGACCTGCCCGTCCAGTTCGGGAAGCGCGGTCAGCGCATCACCCTGGTGGAGAACGACGCGGGACCCCTCGACGTTCTTGCGGGCGTACTCCAGGGCCTCTTCGGACAGCTCCACGGCGTGCACCCGCGAGCGCGGGACCTCCTGCGCCAGGGCGAGGGCGATGGCCCCGGAGCCGGTGCACAGGTCGACGATCAGCGGCTCGACGACGTCCATGGCGCGTACCGCGTCTATCGCCCAGCCGACCACCGACTCGGTCTCCGGGCGGGGCACGAACACCCCTGGCCCGACGGCGAGTTCGAGATAGCGGAAGAAGGCGCGGCCGGTGATGTGCTGGAGCGGCTCACGGGCCTCGCGGCGGGCGACGGCCTCCCAGTAACGGGCGTCGAAGTCGGCGTCCTTGACGTTGTGCAGCTCACCCCGTTTGACGCCGTGCACGAACGCGGCGAGTTCCTCGGCGTCGAAGCGCGGCGAGGGCACACCGGCGTCGGCCAGCCGCTGGGTGGCCTGGGCCACCTCGGCGAGCAGAAGGTTCACGGGGCCTTCCTCCTAGTGCGCTGCGTCTTCATTGTGCGGTCCGCCGTCGATCGGCCGGGGGTCCGGGGGTTTCCCCCCGGGGGGATGAGGTACAGGTCTTGCTGCCCTACTGGGCGGCGGCGAGCTTGGCGGCCGAGTCGGCATCGACGCATGCCTGGATGACCGGGTCGAGCTCGCCGTCGAGCACCTGGTCCAAGTTGTACGCCTTGAAGCCGACCCGGTGGTCCGAGATACGGTTTTCCGGGAAGTTGTACGTACGGATGCGCTCGGAGCGGTCGACCGTACGGACTTGGCTGCGCCGGGCGTCCGACGCCTCGCGCTCGGCCTCTTCCTGGGCCGCGGCGAGCAGCCGGGAGCGCAGGATCCGCATCGCCTGCTCCTTGTTCTGGAGCTGGCTCTTCTCGTTCTGGCAGGAGACGACGATGCCGGTGGGCAGGTGCGTGATGCGGACCGCGGAGTCGGTGGTGTTGACGGACTGGCCGCCGGGGCCCGAGGAGCGGTAGACGTCGATCCGCAGGTCGTTGGGGCCGATCTCGACCTCGACCTCCTCGGCCTCGGGCGTGACCAGCACACCGGCCGCGGAGGTGTGGATGCGGCCCTGCGACTCGGTGGCGGGCACCCGCTGGACACGGTGCACCCCGCCCTCGTACTTCAGCCGCGCCCAGACGCCCTGTCCGGGCTCGGTGGCACCGCCGCCGCCCTTGGTCTTCACGGCGACCTGGACGTCCTTGTAGCCGCCGAGGTCGGACTCGTTGGCCTCAAGGATCTCGGTCTTCCAGCCGGCCCGCTCGGCGTAGCGCAGATACATCCGCAGCAGGTCGCCGGCGAACAGCGCCGACTCCTCGCCGCCCTCGCCGGCCTTGACCTCCAGGATGACGTCCTTGTCGTCGCTGGGGTCGCGCGGGACGAGCAGCAGCCGCAGCTTCTCGGTCAGCTCCTCGCGCCGGACGTCGAGCTCCTTGACCTCGCCTGCGAAGTCCGGGTCGACCGCGGCGAATTCGCGCGCGGTCTCCATGTCCTCACCGGTCTGCTTCCAGTCGCGGTACGTCGCGATGATCGGGGTCAGCTCGGCGTAGCGCTTGTTGAGCCGCATGGCCTCGCGCTGGTCGGCGTGGACCGCGGGGTCGGCCAGCCGCTTTTCGAGATCGGCGTGCTCGCCGATCAGTTCTTCGACCGCCTCGAACATCGTGGGGTTCCTCTGCTGGCTGCTGTGGTGACCGGGGGACCTGGGGCGCCGGGCACATCGGGTGCCGCGCCGCGGGCCCCGGGACCCCCGTAAGGGAGCCAAGGGCCAGGGCGACGCCGCGGGAATCCGGGAGACACCCCCGGATCCCCGGCAAAAAAGGCGCCGGTCCGGTCACCCCTGGGCAGGGGCGACCGGAGACCGGCGCCTTGTGCGTCGCTACTTCTTCGCGGCCGCGGCCTTGCCGAAGCGGGCCTCGAAGCGGGCCACGCGGCCGCCCGTGTCCATGATCTTCTGCTTGCCGGTGTAGAACGGGTGGCACTCGGAGCAGACGTCGGCGCGGATGCTGCCGCCGGCGACGGTGCTGCGAGTGGTGAAGGACGCGCCACAGGTGCAGCTGACCTGGGTCTCGACGTACTCCGGGTGGATGTCGCGCTTCAAGGGATTCTCCTAGGTTCGGGAGTGCACCGGGTCGTATCGCGGGTTGCGTCACGTGAACCGGGGCCGACGGTCCAGTCTGCCAGGACTAGCCGTATCTCCCAAAACCGGGGTTCGTGCGCAACTATTCCCTCGCGGATTCCGGGGCCCGCCGGGCCCCGGAACCACACCGTCCGCCTACTTGACGTAGTTGTCCGTGCCGCCCTTGTCACCGGCCGAGCCCTTGATCGCGGACTTGGGGATGTCCTTGTCCTGCCGCAGCGCGTCCCAGACCAGCCGGCTCTGCTTGGCCAGCGGCAGCACCCGGTCGGGGTCGGCGGTGTCGTACGCCACCGGCAGCGTCATCATGTCGATGTTCTCCGACCCGATGTTGCCCAGGCTCTTGGCCAGCCCGGTCAGTTCGCCGACCGAGTTGAGGTCGGTGTCGGTGGTGATGGCCTTGGTGGCCGTGTCGGCGATGTCGTAGAGCTTGGTGGGGTTGGTGAGCACCCCGACGTTCTTGACCTGGTTCATCAGGGCCTTGATGAACGTCTGCTGCAACTGGATGCGGCCCAGGTCGCTGCCGTCGCCGCCGGGGACGCCGTGCCGGGTCCGTACGAGACCGAGCGACTGCTCGCCGTCGAGCGTGTGCTTGCCGGGCTCCAGATGCAGATGGCTCTTGTCGTCGTTGATCGCCTTGCTGGTGGTGATCTCCACCCCGCCCAGCGCGTCGATGAGCTTCTTGAAGCCGGTGAAGTCGACCTCGATGAAGTGGTCCATACGGATCCCGCTGATCGACTCGACAGTCTTGACCGCGCAGGCCGGCCCGCCGACCTCGAAGGCGGTGTTGAACATCACCCGCCGCGCGCCGGTTACGGTCCTGCCGTCCTTGGTGCAGTCGGGGCGCTTGATCAGGGTGTCGCGCGGGACGCTGACGACGGAAGCCTTCTTACGGCCCTTGTACACGTGCACGATCATCGCGGTGTCGGAGCGCGCGCCGCCCTCGTCCTTGCCGTACTCATCGTTCTTGCCCGCGCGGGAGTCGGAGCCCATGACGAGGATGTCCATCGAGCCGTCGTCGACGTTCTTCGGCCGGTCGTGCCCGAGGGCGGCGTTGATGTCGACGCCCTTGAGATTGCCGTTGAGCTTGAAGTAGACGTACCCGAGTCCGGCGCCACCCAGCAGTACGACGCTGACCAGCGCGCACAACGTGATGGTCAGAGCTCGGCGGCGCCGGGCCGGCCCCTTGCGCCGGCGGCCCGTGGCACGTATGCCGCGGGCACGGCTTTCGGCCGTCTGCGCGGTCCCGTTGCTGTCCGCCATCTGCTCCTCAGTCCTTGTTCGCTCGGCTGCCCCTCGCCGCCACCGTGCTGCGTGCCGTCACGGCTTGTTGCTCCTTGTCAGACGGGAGGTCGACGGGAAGGGTTGCACAGCGAGTCATGAGTGCTTTCTTAGAAAATTTCCGCGGCGGTCCACGAGGGCGCGCGAGCGTCGCCCGTCCCACCTGGGCTTTCGTCCCGTTTTCCGGCATGGCTGGAACCGTGCGGGTTGCACCCGATCTGTGCGGAAGGTCTCAGGCAGGCCGCCCGCTCAGCCCTTGGAGCGCGGCGCAGGTCACATCCCGCCCGTCGGTGGCCCGCACCGTACGGGGCACCCCAGCGCAAAGCCCCCCTCACCCGTAAGAGCGAGGGGGGCTTTGTGTACGGCGCGAGGAAGCGCCCTACGGGCGTCAGTCGTTGTTGCCGCCCATACCCGGCGTGGTCTTCTGGATCTGCAGCAGGAACTCCGCGTTGGACTTCGTCTGCTTCATCTTGTCCAGCAGCAGCTCGATCGCCTGCTGCTGGTCCAGGGCGTGCAGCACCCGGCGCAGCTTCCAGACGACGGCCAGCTCGTCGCTGCCCATCAGGATCTCTTCCTTACGGGTGCCGGACGCGTCCACGTCCACCGCCGGGAAGATCCGCTTGTCGGCGAGCTTGCGGTCGAGCTTGAGCTCCATGTTGCCGGTGCCCTTGAACTCCTCGAAGATCACCTCGTCCATCCGCGAGCCGGTCTCGACCAGCGCGGTGGCCAGGATGGTCAGCGAGCCGCCGTCCTCGATGTTGCGCGCGGCGCCGAAGAACTTCTTCGGCGGGTAGAGCGCGGTCGAGTCGACACCACCGGACAGGATGCGGCCCGAGGCCGGGGCGGCGAGGTTGTACGCACGGCCCAGACGGGTGATCGAGTCCAGCAGGACGACGACATCGTGGCCCAGCTCCACCAGGCGCTTGGCACGCTCGATGGCGAGCTCGGCGACGGTGGTGTGGTCCTCGGCCGGACGGTCGAAGGTCGAGGAGATGACCTCGCCCTTGACCGACCGCTGCATGTCGGTGACCTCTTCGGGACGCTCGTCCACCAGGACGACCATCAGGTGGCACTCGGGGTTGTTGCGGGTGATCGCGTTGGCGATCGCCTGCATGATCATGGTCTTACCGGTCTTCGGCGGCGCCACGATCAGACCACGCTGGCCCTTGCCGATCGGCGAGACCAGATCGATGATCCGGGTCGTCAGCGCGCCGGCCTCGCCCTCCAGCCGCAGTCGGTCCTGCGGGTAAAGGGGCGTCAGCTTCCCGAACTCCGGCCGTCCGCGGCCCTGTTCGGGCGCCACGCTGTTGACCGTGTCGAGCCGGACCAGCGCGTTGAACTTCTCGCGCCGCTCGCCGTCCTTGGGCTGGCGGACCGCGCCGGTGACGTGGTCACCCTTGCGCAGACCGTTCTTACGGACCTGGGCGAGCGAGACATACACATCGTTCGGGCCGGGCAGGTAGCCGGAGGTCCGGATGAACGCGTAGTTGTCGAGGATGTCGAGGATGCCCGCGACCGGGATCAGCACATCGTCCTCGGACACCTGCGGCTCGTTGCCGAACTCCTCACGGCCACCACGGCTACGGCCCCGGCGGTCGCGGTAGCGGCCGCGACGGCCACGGCGGCCGCCCTCGAAGTCGTCGTCCTCTTCGGTCCGGCGGTCGCGCTGACGCTGGCCGCCCTGGCTGCCCTGGCCGCCCTGACCGGCGTCGCCCGCGTCGCCCTTACGGCGGTCGCCGCGGTCACGGTCGCGCTGACGCTGGCCGCGCTCGCCGCGCTCCCCGCGCTCGCCCTTCGGCCCGCGCTCCTGGCGGTCGCCACGGTCCTGACGCTCGACGCCCTTGGCGGGCCGGCCCTCGCCGGTCTCCTGCGGGGACACCGCGGTCTCGGTCCTGGCCTCGGCCTTGACCTCGGTCCTCGTCTCGGCCTTGGTCTCGGTCTTGAGGTCGCCCGAGGCGGCCTCAGGGCTGCCCGCGGCGGCGGTGGCGCGGCGCCGGCGGCGCTCGCCGGCCGGCTGCTCGTCGCTGACCGGCTGGCCCGGGATGTCGATCTGCTGCTGGGCCCCGGCCTTGTCCGCGGCCTTGGCGGCCTTGTCGGACTTGCCGGCGGCCGGCTCCGTGCCGCCCTCGCCGGTGCGGGCCTTGGAGGTCGTACGGCGCTTGGGCTTGGTCTCGGTGTCGGCGGGCGCGTCGGCCTTGGCCGCGGAGCCCGAGCCCCCGGCCTGCCTCTCCTTGATGACCTCGATCAGCTGGCTCTTGCGCATCCGCGCGGTGCCCTTGATACCGAGGCCGGAGGCGACCTGCTGCAGCTCTGCCAGGACCATGCCGTCAAGGCCGGTGCCGGAACGGCGGCGCCGCGTGGTGGCGGCGGGAGCGTCCGTGGCGGGCGCGGTGGCACTGCCGTCGGTTCGCGCGCCCATCAGATCGGTGGTGTCGCTCACGAAGGGTCCTTCCCTGGAGCGGGCGTCGGCCTGTCTGGCTCGGCGACCGGTTGTGCTGTCCGGCTGGGTCCTTGGTCTTGTGGACCGGGCCGGGGCGGTGGTCCCGCCGGAAGTGGCGGAGAGAATCAGTTCATGGCTCCGGCGTGAAGAGATGCACAGTGGCCCATGTCGTCACGCCGATTCCGGAGCGTGCTCACTACTGCTCAGGCCATTGCTCCAAGCAGTTTGGGAGGCTCCCGGAAGAAAGTGGTCCCGATGGGGGACACGAAGCACCGCGCCACTCAGGCGTCGAGTACTGACTTGAGGTTAACACTACCGGATCCAACAAACATTCCCCCTCTCCAAGACCGGCAATCGTCGATCACCCGCGTGATCACCCGGCGAGCGGCAGCACACAGGCTCCTGCCGCATCGAGGGTCAGCCGGTTGGCCGCCCACCCCTCTCCCGCCAGCGCCGCGACCTTCTCGGCCGCCGCGTCCTCGACCAGCGCGAGCACCGTCGGGCCCGCACCGGACACAACTGCGGGGACGCCGTCCGCGCGCAGTCGGTTCACCAGGGCCACGCTCTCCGGCATCGCGGGGGCGCGGTACTCCTGGTGAAGTCGGTCCTCGGTCGCGGCGAGCAGCAGCTCGGGGCGCCTGGTCAGGGCCTCGACGAGCAGTGCGGCGCGGCCGGCGTTGGCCGCGGCGTCCACATGCGGGACGGTACGCGGCAGCAGTCCGCGGGCGGTCTCGGTCAGCACCGGCTTCCCGGGCACGAAGACCACCGGAACGATGGAATCGGCGGGATCCATCCGGATCGCCCGCGCGGTTCCGGTGTCCATCCAGGCGAGCGTGAAGCCGCCCAGCAGACAGGCGGCGACATTGTCGGGGTGACCCTCGATCTCGGTGGCCAGCTCCAGCAGCGCGGCGTCGTCGAGCTTTTGCTCGCCGCCTATCGTCACGGCGCGGGCGGCGACGATACCGGCGCAGATGGCTGCCGAGGAGGACCCCAGACCGCGGCCGTGCGGAATGCGGTTGGCGCAGACGATTTCCAGGCCGCGCGGCTGTCCGCCGAGCAGCTCGAAGGCGGTGCGCATCGACCGTACGAGCAGGTGGCTCTCGTCACGCGGCAAGGTGTCGGCACCCTCACCTGCGATGTCGATGTGCAGCCCGGAGTCGGCGACACGCACCACGACATCGTCGTACAGGCCCAGGGAAAGACCCAGGGCATCGAAGCCGGGACCGAGATTGGCGCTGGTAGCGGGGGTGCGCACCCGGACGGCGGCGGCGCGGAACGCGGGACCGGCCATCGCTCGATGACTCTCCTTGATTGATGCTGCGGTACTGCCCCGGAGCGCCGCGGCACCGAAATGCCCGGCCGGCTCCTGGGGTCTGTTCTGACCTGCCCTGAACACCACTGCGTTATGCCGTGGGGAGGGGAGTTGGCTGCCAGCCTATCGAAGGAAGGTTCTGTCGCGACATAGGGCGCACAGGAGGCGCACGATGCGTGTCGCACATCTTCCTGTGCCCCGGCGCTGCCTTCCAGGGGCTTTGCAGCCTTTGCACAATTTGCTGTGCGAGTGGTGACGGGGCGCTCACCGCCCCGTCACCGTATGCCGTACGCGCAGGTCACTGCCCGTACGGCCGCGCTCTAGGCGAGCCCGAGGCGCTCGGCCGCGGCGTCCGCGTCGATCGGGATCGTGACCGGCTGCGGCGCTCCGGCCACCGCCCAGTCCGGGTCCTTGAGACCGTTGCCGGTGACCGTGCAGACGATGCGCTGGCCCGGGTCGACCTTGCCCTCCTCGGCGGCCTTGAGCAGACCGGCCACCGAAGCGGCCGAGGCGGGCTCCACGAAGACGCCCTCCTGCGCGGCCAACAGGCGATAAGCAGCAAGGATTTGACGGTCGGTCACGTCGTCGATGAAGCCGCCGGACTCGTCCCGCGCCTGCTCCGCGAACTTCCACGAGGCGGGGTTGCCGATGCGGATCGCGGTGGCGATGGTGTGCGGGTCCTTGACGACCTCGCCGCGCACGATCGGCGCGCTGCCGGAGGCCTGGAAGCCCCACATGCGCGGGGTGTGCGTGGCGATGCCGTCGGCGGCGTACTCCTTGTAGCCGCGCCAGTACGCGGTGATGTTGCCGGCGTTGCCGACGGGCAGCACATGGATGTCGGGCGCGTCGTCGAGCATGTCGACGATTTCGAAGGCGGCGGTCTTCTGGCCCTCGATACGCACCGGGTTGACGGAGTTCACAAGTGCGACCGGGTAGTTGTCGGACAGTCCCCGGGCCAGCGTCAGACAGTCGTCGAAATTTCCGTCGATCTGCAGGATCTTCGCGCCGTGGACCAGCGCCTGGCCCATCTTGCCGAGCGCGATCTTGCCCTGGGGGACGAGCACGGCGCAGACCATGCCGGCGCGGACCGCGTAGGCGGCGGCCGAGGCGGAGGTGTTGCCGGTGGAGGCGCAGATGACGGCCTTGGCACCCTCCTCCTTGGCGCGCGTGATGGCCATCGTCATGCCCCGGTCCTTGAAGGAGCCGGTGGGGTTGGCACCCTCGACCTTGAGGTGTACCTCGCAGCCTGTGCGCTCGGAGAGCACCTGGGCCGGTACGAGGGGAGTGCCGCCCTCCCGGAGGGTGACGACCTCGGTCGTGTCGCTGACCGGAAGCCGGTCACGGTATTCCTCGATGATTCCGCGCCACTGACGGCTCGCGGTGGAATTGGCAGACATGGGTTCCTTTACTCCCCTTCGACCCGCATGATGCTGGCGACACCGCGCACGGTGTCCAGCTCGCGCAGTGCCCCGACGGTCGACGACAGGGCCGCGTCGGCCGCTCGGTGGGTGACGACGACGAGGGATGCCTCGCCGTCCTTGCCCTGCTGACGGACCGTATCGATCGATACCCCGTGTTCGGCGAAGACCGTCGCGACCTGCGCGAGAACGCCGGGCTTGTCGGCCACGTCGAGACTGATGTGGTACCGCGTGATGACCTCGCCCATGGGGCTCACGGGCAGGGCCGTGTACGCGGATTCACCCGGCCCGGTGGCACCGGCGAGCTTGTTGCGGCAGACCGCCACCAGGTCGCCGAGGACCGCGGAGGCGGTCGGCGAGCCGCCCGCGCCCGGTCCGTAGAACATCAGCTGACCGGCCGCGTCGGCCTCGATGAAGACCGCGTTGTACGCCTCACGGACGGAGGCGAGCGGATGTGTCAGCGGGATCATCGCGGGGTGCACCCGCGCGGTCACGGACGCCCCGTCCGCGGCCCGCTCGCAGATGGCCAGCAGCTTGACGGTGCAGCCCATCCGCTTGGCGGAGGCCATATCGGCCGCGGTGACCTCTGTGAGGCCCTCGCGGTGCACATCGTCGATGGTCACGCGGGTGTGGAAGGCGATACCGGCCAGGATCGCGGCCTTGGCGGCGGCGTCGAAGCCCTCGACATCGGCGGTCGGGTCGGCCTCGGCGTATCCGAGCGCGGTCGCCTCGTCCAGCGCCTCGCTGTAGCCGGCCCCGGTGGAGTCCATCTTGTCGAGGATGAAGTTGGTCGTGCCGTTGACGATGCCGAGCACCCGGTTGACCTTGTCGCCGGCCAGCGACTCGCGCAGCGGCCGCACCAGCGGGATCGCACCCGCGACGGCGGCCTCGTAGTAGAGGTCCGCGCCATTGGCCTCGGCCGCCGCATGCAGCGCCGCGCCGTCCGCGGCAACCAGCGCCTTGTTGGCCGAAACCACGCTCGCGCCGTGCTCGAAAGCGGTGGTGATCAGCCCACGGGCCGGCTCGATACCGCCGATGACCTCGATCACGACATCAATGTCGCCGCGTTTGACGAGCGCGGTCGCATCGGTGGTGACCAGCTCGGCCGGGACACCTTCGCGCACCCTGTCGGGGCGGCGGACGGCGATCCCGGCGAGCTCCACGGGCGCACCGATGCGGGCGGCGAGGTCGTCGGCGTGCGTCGTCATGATGCGCGCCACCTCTGAGCCGACGACACCACAGCCCAGGAGCGCCACCTTCAGCGGACGCGTACGCATCATTCGACCTCTGCTTCTCATCGATCAGCGATTCAGCTTGCTAGTGCACCAGTCTCACGCACCGGACGGCAGTTTCCGTCCGTCGTCCGGATGCCGAGACATTTATTTCATCCGGGGCCGGGCCCCGGCGATCCGGCCCTACCCGACATCCAACCGCAGGAGATCTTCCTCCGTCTCCCGCCGGATGATCACCCTCGCCTCGCCGTTCTTGACGGCCACGACCGGCGGCCGCAGCGCATGGTTGTAGTTGCTCGCCATGGACCGGCAGTACGCACCGGTGGCCGGCACCGCGAGCAGATCGCCGGGCGCGACATCCGCCGGCAGGAACGCGTCCCGCACGACGATGTCCCCGCTCTCGCAGTGCTTGCCGACCACCCGCGACAGCATCGGCTCCGCGTCCGAGGTCCGCGATACCAGCGCCACGCTGTACTCCGCGTCGTAGAGCGCCGTCCGGATGTTGTCCGACATCCCCCCGTCGACGGACACATATGTCCGCAGCCCTTCCAGCTCCTTGACGGTGCCGACCTCGTAGAGCGTGAAGGCGGTGGGGCCCACGATCGCCCGCCCCGGCTCGACCGAGAGCCGCGGCACGCTCAGCCCGGCCGCCGCGCACTCCCGGCTGACGATGTCGCCCAGCGCCTTGGCGATCTCGTGCGGCTCGCGCGGATCGTCGTCCGAGGTGTACGCGATACCGAGCCCGCCTCCGAGGTCGATCTCGGGCAGCTCGATACCGTGCTCGTCGCGCACTTCGGTCAGCAGCTGCACCACACGGCGCGCGGAAACCTCGAAGCCCGCCATATCGAAAATCTGCGACCCGATATGGCTGTGAATCCCGATGAGCTCAAGACCGTCCAGCTTCAGCGCACGGCGTACGGCCTCGGCCGCCTGTCCACCGGCCAGCGCAATTCCGAACTTCTGGTCCTCGTGTGCGGTCGCGATGAATTCATGCGTATGCGCCTCGACACCGACCGTGACCCGGATCTGGACCCGCTGCCGCTTTCCCAGCCGCTCCGCGATATGCGCGACGCGCACAATCTCCTGGAACGAATCCAGCACGATCCGGCCCACCCCGGCCTCCACGGCCCGGGTGATTTCCTCGGCGCTCTTGTTGTTGCCGTGCAGCGCGATCCGCTCGGCCGGCATCCCCGCCGCAAGCGCCGTGGCCAGCTCGCCTCCGGAACAGACGTCGAGGTTCAGCCCCTCTTCGTCCAGCCATCGCACGATGGCCCGGGACAAGAACGCCTTCCCGGCGTAGAACACATCGGCTCCCGGCCCGAAGGCGTCCTTCCAGGCCCGGCAGCGCGCCCGGAAATCGTCCTCGTCCAGGAAATACGCCGGCGTCCCGAATTCCTCGGCAAGCGCGGCGACATCGAGCCCGCCGACGGTGAGCACACCATCGGCATTGCGCCGGACCGTACGGGACCAGACGCGCGGGTCAAGGGTGTTGAGATCGGCAGGCGGCCCGGCGTAGTGCCCCTCGGGCAATACGTCAGCGTGCCGGGGCCCTGCGGGATGCGCGGAACGACTCATAGCAGTGAGGATCCCCTCAAGATCATTCAGAGGTATTCAGGAGCGGAGATGCCGAGCAGACGCAGGCCGTTGGCGAGCACCGTCCCACTGGCCTCGGCAAGGGCCAGCCGGGCACGGTGCACGGCCAAGGGTTTCTGCTCCCCGACGGGCAACGGCGGAAAGTCGTCATGCCACCGGAAGAACGCGTCCGCCGTCGCCTCCAGATGCCGCACCACCCGGTCCGGCGCCCGCAGCCGCGCGGCGACTTCGATGTCGGAGGGGTAGGTGGCAAGGAGGGTGAGCAGGACCTGGAGCGACTGCGCCGCGGACCCGCCGAGCGCCTGCCCCACATCCCCCGGCCGGCCCTCGAACCCCAGCTCGGCCGCGTTGCGCACGAGCGCCCGCACCCTCGCGTATGCGTACTGCACCCGAAACCGCGGATTGCTCTCCCGCTGCACGGGCCGCTCGGGCACCCGCACCGGATCATGCGCGGCGGGCCGCAGCAGAACCCAGCGCGCTTCGTCGGCCCCGAGGCGGGCGGTGAGGACGGCCAGCTCATCGGCAGCCCGCTCATCGACGACATACGCATCGTCGCCGACAGCACCGACTGCACCGGCCACGTCCGGCAGGCACTCCCCCGCAGCCACCCGAATCCGCCCCAACGCCTCGGCCACGGCCAGCCCTCGCGCACCATCGAGAGACGGCACACGGACCGGTACACGGACCGGTTCACGGACCGGTTCGCGGGCGGACGTTCGGACCGGCGAGGGACCCGGCACTTCCCCACGGCCACCGGCGCCACGCTCTCCATAAGCGGCACCCCGCGCCAGCACATCCCGTACCAGCGCGACCTGCGCCCCGTCCCCGAGCGTGAAATTCAAGAACCCCGGCCCGGCG
Source organism: Streptomyces inhibens (assembly GCF_003389455.1). GTDB lineage: Bacteria > Actinomycetota > Actinomycetes > Streptomycetales > Streptomycetaceae > Streptomyces > Streptomyces inhibens. The sequence goes on from NZ_QUAC01000021.1 coordinate 35,325, forward strand.
ATCTCGACGCGGGCGATCCCGGCGCTCCCGACCAGCCGCTTCCGCAGAATCTCGGCGACCTCCCGGGCCGGCCGCCCCGCCTGCTGGGCGAGCTGCAGCGCGACATTGGAGGCGTAGTCCCCACACCCGGGCCGCGGCGGCGGCTGCACCACGATCCGCGCCGGCACAGGCACGGAGAGCTCCTGCTCCTCAACGGCACCACGCACGGAGCGCAGGACGGTACGGGAGAGCTCAGCGGGGGTCACGGGACAAGCGTATGGGAGAACAGGGGTGGACATGCGACCCGGTTTCGCCCTATGGACACTCCGCGCGCCACTTCAGCACGGCCTCCAGGGCTCACCCTCCGGCGCCGCGCCCCCTTCCTCATCGCCTTACTCATCCCCCGGGCCGGGCCACGGACGCCCCGGATTCCCCACCCGCGTCCACCATCCCCACTCCACCGGCCGCACCGGCCGCCGGACTCCCACCGGACGCGACAGCCCCACCGGCCGCCATGACCCCATCGGAGTCCATGACCCCATCGGACACGGCAGCCTCACCGGTCGCCATGCCCACGCCGGACGAAGCAACGCACTCCTCCCCGCTACTCCGCTCCCCCTCCTCGCCGCCCCCTCCCCCGCTCTCTTCCCCGGCCCCGGCCCCGGCCCCACCCTCGGGCCCACGCTCCCGCTGCCGGCCCTCGCGCACCAGCTTCCCCACGGTCCGCACCAGCTCGGTCGGCTCGAAGGGCTTCGCAAGAAAGGCGTCCACGCCCACCGACTCACCGTTGTCCATATCGCCCTGGCTGCAGGCGCTGACGATGGCGATCGGGATGTCCCACGTCCGCGGATCGGAACGCAACCGTGCCGCGGTGTGCAGACCGTTGAGCCTCGGCATCACGACATCAAGGGTCACGACATCAGGTCTCACGTGGTGCACGACATCCAGACATTCGGCACCATCAGCCGCGGTCACGACCTCGAAGCCCTCCAGCTCGAGATTGACCCTGATCAACTGCCGGATCACCTTGTTGTCGTCCACAACAAGGATCCGACCGGACAAGCCAGGCACACCATGAGACTAGGGCTCCACCTGCGACTGCGTCCCGGTTTTCCCCACTTCCGCCCCCATGCGGGGGACCTTTCCCCGACCGCCGCCGACACACCCACGCCATGCGCTAAGGACTCTCCCCACCCCTTCCCCGCCTCCCCCGAAACCTGTTCATGAACACCCCATCAGAGCTGGTAGTGTTCTACCCGTCGCCGCACAAAACGGTGACAACGCCCCCGTAGCTCAGGGGATAGAGCAACGGCCTCCGGAGCCGTGTGCGCAGGTTCGAATCCTGCCGGGGGCACTTCGCAGGAAGTGCCTGAAGGACCCTCCATCCAGTGAACACTGGGAGAGGGTCCTTTTCATATTCGTCTTCGGCGGTTGCGCTTCACGCGCATAAGGATCGGCATCCCGTCACTCTCCCTCCGAGAATCCGTCGGTTTCCGGGCCGCGGACATCGGACGCAGGACGATCGGCTCCGCTCCGGGCCGTCCGGTCCGGCGGAGGAAGCCGGACCGAGGGGTGCGCCCGCTCACAGGCCGTGTTCGTCGAGTCTCCGCATCAGGTTGCGCTTGCGTTTCTGGTCGGCGCGCAGGTCTGCGAGGTACCGCGTGAACTCGGCCTCCGTGCCCAGGGCTCGATGGCAGGCGCGGGCCGAGAGCAGGAGTTCTGTCATGCGTTCGTAGGCGGGATGGCCGGTCTGCTGCTTCAGCGGGGTGAGGGCACGCAGGTAGACGGGCAGGGCGTCGGCGGGGTGTTGCTCGCGTACGGCGTCGGCCAGGCGCACCCATTGAGCGAGGGTGGTCGGAACGCTCGGTGCCGTTTCCCAGGCGGTTTCGGCGTCGCCGTCGTCGAGCAGCGCCTCGATCAGGACCGGGCCGGTGTGGGGGCGGCGGCCGGTGTGTTCCCCGGTGGCGTCGGCGCGCAGGAGAGCCAGGGCGCGAGGGCGTTCGGCGGACCAGCAGTGGGCGGTCCGGCAGGCGGTCCGCAGGCTGCGGTACGTGCCGAGTGTGCCGTGGTGGCGAACGTCGTCGCGGCGTAGGCGTACCAGGTCGGTGAGGCGGCCCGCCTCCTCGTAGCGGTGTGCCAGAAATTCGACGAGGCGCCGGTCGCGTGGCGGGGCCGTTTCGGTGTCGGACAGGCCGCGTTCGGCCCATGTCATGGCCTCGTCGCGGCGGCCCGCCCGGTCCAGTTCGAGGACGATGGCCAGGTGCGTGGAGCCGTCCGGCTCAAGGTCGGTGGAGAGGGCGGTCACCAGCTCGTCCACCCTGCCGTCGGCCTTGAGCACGGACTCCAGCACATAGCGCTCGGTCCAGCCCGAGGGATGGCCGCGGTGGGCTTCGTGTGCCAGGCGCCTCAGCTCCGCCCGGCCGGGCTCGCCGAGAATTTCCCGGTATGCGGTGGGGTCGAGTTCCGGCAGGTGGCTCCAGTCGCCGAGGAGGTGGGCGGCGAGCCACTCGGCGGTACGGCCGGATCGGGGAGGAGGAGGCGGCAGGCCTCCAGGTGTGCCTGCGCCATGTCCTGGGCGGCGTCGGAGAGTTCGCCGTCCGAGTCGTCGATCCGCTCGACGGCCTCGCCGATCACTTTGATGGCGGTTTCGGCCAGTGTGACCGCCTCGGCATCCTGCTCGGTCGCAGCGAGGGCGCGGATGGCGGCTGCCGCCTCGGTGAGCTGTGCCGCGTACCCGGCGGCGGCGCGTCGGTCGACGACGCCGTACTGCTCGAAGGGGCGGGTGTCGAGCAGGCGGAGGATGTGGGCGCGTACGGCGAGGGTGTCGGAGCCGGCCGCGGCGGCGCGCAGTTCCAGGCGGCGGTGGAACTCGTCGTCCCTGGCAAGTTGTTCCCTCAGCAGTTCCCTCAGTTGGTCACGGTCGAGGGAGTCCAGCCAGCCGTCCAGGGTCTGCGCCCGCCGGGTCGTCTCGGCGCGCAGCCGCGGGAGGTCGTCCCGCCGGTCGAGAGCGGTGAGCCCGACGGCGACTCAATGCTTGCAGAAGTGTCCGTCCTGGCCGTAGGGGCAGTCACAGGAGCCGGTGAGGCGGGGGCCGGCCAGGAGCAGGACGACGTGGTAGGGCTCGGAGCCGTACACGGTGGCGGTGATCCGGTCTTCGGCGGCGGAGAGTTCCGCCACGTGGGAGAGGTAGTTCTGGCCGCGTGCGAAGGAGCGTGCTCCCGCCAGGCGGGAGAGGTCCTCTTCGGTGAAGGGCGGACCCATGGCATCAGGGCGCGGGGATCGAGTGCTCATGATCGGGCCCTGTCTTCCCGGATTTCCTTCTCGTACGCGGTGTCCCGGCCGTCCCTGGCCTGAAGCTCTTCGCGCTGCCGACTGTAAGTGCGCCGGTACAGCGGAACCTGGAACTGCTTCTCGCCCTGGACGAGTTTGCTGAACGTGGTCTCCTGCGCGTGCACACGCGTCCCCGCCCGGCGTTGTGCCGCTGACGGCCATGATCTCGCACCTGCATGCCGCGGTCAGGGAAAGCCGGAACACCCTCCGCGTTTCCGGCGTGCTTCAGATACCAAAACCGGGCACTCGGCTCAGATGCCAAGTGCCCGGTCATGGTCGGACGGGGACGATGGACCTCGGGGTCAGCCGTCGAGGCGGACCGGGAGGGATTCGATTCCGTAGACGATGGAGAGTTTGCGGAATTCGAGGTCCTCCGGTTTGGCCGCCAGGCGCATGTGGGGGAAGCGGCGTACCAGGGCGGGGTAGGCGGCGCGGAGTTCCATGCGGGCCAGTTCGGCGCCGACGCAGCGGTGGATTCCGTAGCCGAAGGCGAGGTGGGACGGGACATTGCGCGAGGGGTCGAACTGTTCCATGTCCGGGCCCAGTTTGCCGTCCCGGTCCGCACCGCTCAGTGAGCACAGCACCACATCTCCGGAGGCGATCTGGACGCCACCGATTTCCAGGTCCTCGCGGGCGAAGCGCGGGAAAGCGACCTGTACGACGGTCAAGTAGCGGAGGAGTTCCTCGACGTAGCGGTCGACGACGTCATCGCCGTCGTTGAGGGCCGCGAAGTGCTTGGGGTCCTGGAGGAGGACCAGGGCGCCGAGCGCCAGCATGCTGGCGGTGGTTTCGAAGCCGCCGGTGAGGACGCCGTCGGCAAGGCCCGCGAGTTCTTCGTCGCTGACCGAGTCGCCGTGTTCCTTCACGATCATGCCGAGCAGGCCGTCGCCGGGGTTTTCGCGCTGCTTCTTGACGATGTCCCGGAAATAGGAGAGGGATTCGGATATGGCACCGAAGGAGGCGTTTGCGCCGCTGAAAAGGTCGAAGCGGGCGGCGCTGAGGCGCTCGAAGTCGGCGCGGTCCTCGTAGGGGACTCCGAGGAGTTCGCAGATAACGAGGGACGGGATGGGGAGGGCGAAGGAGTGGACTATGTCGACCGGGTCGCCGTTCTTTCCCGCCTGCTCCATGGCGTCGAGGCGTTCCTCGACGATCTCGTGGATGCGAGGGGTGAGCCGGCCGAGACGGCGCATGGTGAATTCAGGCGTCAGGAGCCGGCGGAGACGGGTGTGTACGGGCGGGTCGGCGAATCCGAGGCCGCCGGGATTCTGTTCGGCACCGGCGCCGGCCTTGCCGACGAGGTTGGTGAAGTCCGAACTGAAGGCATTGGCCTTTCCGAGCACCGCCTTGATCTCGTCGTAGCCGGTCACCAGCCAGACGTTGGCGGCTATCGGTACGGGAAGCTTGCTGATGGGCTCCCGCTCCCGGACGGCTGCCAAATCGCCCACAGGGTTGAGTCCATCGCGCCGCAATGGCATCAGGACGGACTCGGGCAAGAAAGACATTCGAGACAGGTCGAAGCCTTTCTTCTGTGTTCTCGCCAGATACATACGGCCGGCCCAGGCGATGATCCGGGAACGGAGAGTCGTCATGACGCTAATACTGCCTTTCGTCGAGGGGGACGGTCACCCGCGCTCGGCGCCCCAAGGGAGCCGGGACAGCGCGGGACCTCCCCTCGGCGTGCACGGGTGTGACGTACGCCATAGCCCCTCGCTCACGGTGGTCATGGCGCAGGTCCATGCCATCGACCGGTGTCTCGGTCGTCCGCATCAGCGTGACGAGCTCGGCCTTCTTCTATTCGGTCTGGAAGAGTTTACAAACTGCCATTGGGCGCGTTCACGGAACAACCCGGAACAACCCTGGGTCGCCCCCGGGTAGTCCCTGATTCTTCCCTTAGGCATGCCAGATCGGGGGGCGGCCTCTCGTCGGGTGAGCCTCTCGGCGAGCGGGGCTCTCGTCGGGTACACCTTCGGCCGCGCGCCCCTCGATGGAGGCGCCTGCCGCTATGCGGGGCCGGTGCCTTCGCGTACCTCCATGTGCGCCACCTTGCCGTCGCGGAAGGTGTAGACGTGGTCGATGGTTCCGTCGGACCAGTGGTCGCCGTTCGCGTCCCGCAGGCCCTGGCGTACGTGGACGGCGATGCGGCCGTCCTGCTCCGCGGCCATTCCCTCGATGCGTACGAGGGGATGCGCGACGGCGAACTGGCGCTTCCAGTAGGCCAGCACGCCGTCGACGCCGTGGATCCGCTTGCCTTCCAGGACGTTCGGCCAGTCGACGTCCGGGTGGAATTCGGCTCGGGTGAGGTCGTCGACGTCCTGAGTGTTGAAGATCTCGTACATGCGGTGGAGCAGGTCCGCCTGGGCGGCGGGGATTTCTTCGGTCGGCATGAGGAGCAGCAAAGCGCATTCCGGGGAACGGGGTGACTCGTTCCGTTTGTGGCGAACGGAACGAGTGGCGGGTTGCGGAGCGGTGCGATGCCGGTGAGTGGGCTGCGGGGGTCGCCCGATGGTGTGTGCGGGTGGGTGTTCGGGTCACCGCACGGTGCGATGGCGAGGCGGTGAGGGTGACCGGGGCGGCGGGGTCTTCGGGTGCTTGGTTGGGGGGCTGGTCGGGGGGATTGATCGGGGGGCTTGATCGGGGGGCTTGATCGGGGGGCTTGATCGGGGGGCAAAAGGGGCACCGAAGGAGGCGAGTTGGGGGCTGCGCGGTGCTGTCGGTGGACTGTGGCGCCCCGGGGCGGATTGCCGGGGCTCGGCGACCGGAGGGCTTCGTCACGGAATGTGATGAGTTGCGGACCCTCCGGGGCCTCTCTAGCGTGAGAAGAGAGCGAGGTAGGCGGCGTGACGCGACGCGAGACAGCGGTGCGCATGGCAGAGGGAAGCCGGAGGCCGCACTCGCAGCCGGGGAAGGGTGCAACAGGCACCGCGCCGGCGGGGCACCAGGCCCCGACCCGTCCGTCAAGCGACGCCCGGCGACTTTGTTCGATCACCCGCGACTCCACTCGATTCACCCCGCAGGGACTCCCCTAGGGCTCTCCCCTTCGCAGGAGGAAGCGCATGTTTCCGAAATCGAAGTCCGGCAAGTTTGGCCTGTGTGTCGTTTCCGGTGCGTTGGCCGGCGCCGTGGTGGCCGGCCCGGCGGTGGCGGCCGACGACGATGAGGGCGAAGGCGAGGTCCGCGCCCGGTACGAGGGCCGGGTCGTCGCCAGGTCGGGCCTGGTGGTGCGTACGGGGCCGAGCACCGACTACAGCGCGGTCGGTTCGAAGGAGTACGGGGCGGTCGTGGGCATCACCTGCCAGCTCAACGGGCAGCGCGTCAGGGGCAACCCGGTCTGGTACAGGCTCAGCGATGCCTCGTACGCCTGGTCCTCCATGCGCGACATCGTGAACGACGGGGAGGATCCCCAATGGTGCTGAGGCTCCTCACCGGCGCCCGGCGCGCTCCGAGGAGAGCGGGTACGCCACGAACGTCGTATCCGACATAACGGAAATAGCGGCCGCCGCTTGCTACGTTGCCAGGCATGACGGCAATGGCAAGGTCGGCGGCCGCGGCGCGCCCGGTGGACGCTCCCCCACCCTTGCCGCTACTGCCCAGGCGGCGGGGCATCGAACTGGCCCTCCTCCTGGGTGCCGTCCTCATCAGCGTCTGCGGGTATGTCGTCGTGGGCCTCGCCAGGTGGCATGCCCTCCCGGCCGGCGCGGCCCGCTACGGCGCGGGGCTCGGCGGGCTCGCGCTGCTCGCGCATCTCGCCGTACGCTTCCGCGCCCCGTACGCCGATCCGCTGCTGCTCCCCACCGCCGTGCTGCTCAACGGGCTCGGGCTCGTACTGATCTTCCGGCTCGATCTGGAGACCCCGGCCGACCACGCCGCGCCCACCCAGCTGATGTGGTCGACCGTCGGCGTCGCGCTCTTCATCGCGGTGGTGCTGCTGCTGCGCGACCACCGCATGCTCCAGCGGTACGCCTATGTCTGTGCGGCGCTCGCACTGCTGCTCATGGTCGCGCCGATTCTGTTCCCGGCCATCAACGGGGCGAAGATCTGGATCCGTATCGCCGGATTTTCCATTCAGCCCGGAGAGTTCGCCAAGGTTCTGATCACCGTCTTCTTCGCCGCCTATCTCGCCGCCAACCGCAGCGCGCTGGCGCACACCGGCCGCCGTATGGGGCGGCTGCGGCTCCCCACCGGCCGGGTGCTCGGGCCGATCGTCGCGATCTGGCTGGTCAGCGTGGCGGTGCTGGTCCTCGAACGCGATCTGGGCACCTCGCTGCTCTTCTTCGGGATCTTTGTGGTGCTGCTGTACGTGGCCACGGGACGGACCGGCTGGATCGCGATCGGGCTGATCCTGGCGGGTGTCGGGGCGACCGCCGTCGGCAAGCTGGAGCCGCATGTGCACAGCCGGGTCGCGGACTGGATGCATCCGTTCGCCGGTATCGCGGCGGGCAAGGGGCCCGGTCAGCTCGCCCAGTCGCTGTTCGCGTTCGCCGAGGGCGGGTTGCTCGGCACCGGCCTCGGCCAGGGCCACTCGTATCTGATCGGCTTCGCCATGAAGTCCGACTTCATCCTGGCGACCTTCGGCGAGGAGCTGGGGCTGGCCGGGCTCACCGCGCTGTTCCTGCTGTACGCGCTGCTGGTGGCGCGCGGTTACCGTGCCGCGCTCGGGCTGCGGGACCCGTTCGGCAGCCTGCTGGCCGTGGGCCTCGCCGCGCTGCCCGCTCTCCAGGTCTTCGTCATCGCGGGCGGCGTGATGGGGCTGATCCCGCTGACGGGGATGGCGATGCCGTTTCTCGCGCAGGGCGGGTCGTCCGTCGTCACGAACTGGATCATCATCGCGCTGCTGCTGCGGATCAGCGACCGGGCGCGGGCGCCACGGCCGGAGGGGAGCGGGGCGGGGAGCGGTACGAAGAGCGAACCGGAGGGCGGGAGAGGGAGCGGGACGGGGAGCGGAGCGGGGAGCGGGAAGGGGCCTGGTGCGGGGCCGGGTGCGGGGCCGGGGAGTGATGACGCCGTGCGCCAGGCGGGGAGCGATGCCGCGTTCGGGTCGGTGAGCTGGGTGACCGGGTTCATGAAGCAGACCCAGAGCGAGCAGAACCAGAGCCGGCCACCCCGCAGCGGGCAGGCGCAAAAGCCGAGTCGGGCGCAGAAGTCGGGTCAGGCGCAGAAGGCGAGTCAGGCGGAGAACGGGACGCCGACGCCGCCCGCCTCCGCCGACGACGCCCCCGCCCCGGAGGCCGGCCGTTGATCCGCTGTATCCGGCATACCGCCGCCTTCACCTTCCTTCTCCTCGTTGCGCTGCTGGTCAACGCCGCCCGGGTGCAGGTCTTCGAGGCGGAGGGCTATGCCGGCAATACGGCCAATCGCCGGGTTCCGATCGCCCGTTACGACAAGCCGCGCGGCGCGGTGCTCGTCGCGGGCAGTCCGGTCACCGGGTCCCGGGACAGCGGTGGGCGGCTGCGCTACGAGCGCACGTACACCGAGGGTCCGCTGTATGCGCCGGTCACCGGCTACTCCTCGCAGACCTACGGGACCTCGCTGCTGGAGCGGGCCGAGGACGGCATCCTCTCCGGCGCCGACGACCGGCTCGCCACCTTCCCCTGGTGGGACCATCTCACCCGCACCCACCGGGCGGGCGGCAGCGTCCACACGACCATCAACCCCAAGATGCAACGCGCCGCGTTCGACGGGCTGGGCGGCAAGAAGGGCGCGGTGGCCGCGGTCGAACCGCGTACGGGGCGGATCCTGGCACTGGTCAGCACGCCCTCGTACGACCCGGGTGAGCTGTCCGGCAACAGCCCCGCGGTCAGCGAGGCCTGGCGCCGGCTGAACGGTGCCGAGCAGCGGCCGATGCTCAACCGGGCGCTCCGGCAGACCTATCCGCCCGGCTCCACCTTCAAGGTCGTCACCGCGGCGGCCGCGCTGGAGAGCGGCAAGGTCACCGACATCGAGGCCCGTACGGACTCCCCCGATCCCTACACCCTCCCCGGCACCGCCACCCAGCTCGGCAATGCGGCCAGGGGCTGTGAGGACGCCCCGCTCAAGGACGCCTTCCGGGTCTCGTGCAACACCGTCTTCGCACGGCTGGGCGCCGAGATCGGGCTGCGCGGCATGGTCGATGCGGCCCGGCGGTTCGGTTTCAACGACCGCCGGCTGCGGATCCCCTCCCTCGTGGCGCCGAGCAACTTCGATACCCGGATGGACCCCTCGCAGGTCGCCCTGTCCGCCATCGGGCAGTACGACACCGCCGCCACGCCGCTCCAGATGGCGATGGTCTCGGCGGCGGTCGCCAACGGGGGGCAGCTGATGCCGCCGTACCTCGTCGACAAGGTCACCGACGCCCGAGGTGTCATGGTCGCGGCCGGTCCGCACCGCCCCACCCGCGAGGCGATGGGTCCGGCCACGGCGCAGCAGCTCCAGGACATGATGATCGACGTCGTCGCGCACGGCAGCGGCCGGCGAGCCGCGATCAAGGGCCTCACGGTCGGCGGCAAGACGGGCACCGCCCAGCACGGCGTGCGCAACGAGGGCACGCCGTATGCCTGGTTCATCTCCTGGGCTCGGGAGAAGGACACCTACGAGCCGACGGTGGCGGTGGCCGTGGTCGTCGAGGACGCGGCCGCCGATCGCGAGGACATCAGTGGCGGGGGGAGCGCGGCGCCGATCGCGCGGGCGGTGATGGCGGCGGCAGGCTGAGGGGCGTCTCCCTCTCGACCATTGCCCAGTGGCCTGCGCCCAGGCCTCCCTGCCCGGGTCACAATGGCCGTATGCCTGACGCGAACCCGCCCATGACACCCGCCCGGCCGCCGCTGCTGTCCCTGGCCGAGGTGGCGGCGCTGGCCCGGCGTGCGCATGCGGGGCAGACCGACAAGGCGGGCCGCCCGTATGCCGAGCATCTGGCCGCGGTCGCGGCGGGCGTACGCGAACGCGGTGGCAGCGACGAGCAGATCGCGGCGGCCTGGCTGCACGACGCGGTCGAGGACGAGGCGCTGAGCCAGGAGTGGCTGGCCGGCGCGGCACTGAGCGAGGCGACCAAGGCGATGGTCCTGGCCGTCACCAAACGGGCCGGTGAGCCGGTCGAGGAGTACACCGCGCGCATCCTGGCCACGCCCGGCGCGCTGCTGATCAAGGAGTCCGATCTCGCGCACAACGCCGATCCGGCCCGGCTGGCCGTGCTGGACGCGCCGACACGGGAGCGGCTGACGGCGAAGTACGCACAGGTACGGGCCCTGTTGGGGCTGACCTGACCCCCTCCCCTCCCCTCCCCCGGTTCCGCGCATCGGACACCCGCACAGAAAGATGTCGTACACAGCTAGTCTGCGGCGATGACCACTACGCAGCCCTTGGAGCGCCCTGAGCCCGCAGCAGCGCGTGTGATCGCCGCCCTGGAGGGCGTCGGCGTCCGCCGCTACACCACCGGCCAGGTCATCCTCGACGCCGTCGACTGGACCGTATGCTCCGGTGAGCACTGGGCGTTGCTCGGTGCGAACGGCGCCGGCAAGACCACCGTCCTGCGGCTCATCGGCGCGCTGATGTTCCCCACCGTGGGCACCGTCGAGGTGCTCGGCCACCGGCTCGGCTCGGTGGACGTCCGCGAGCTGCGCGCCGTCATCGGGCTGGTCTCCGGCGCACAGAAGGTTCCGCAGGACGCGACCGGCCACACGGTCGTACTGACCGGCGCGACCGGGACCGTGCAGCCGCTGTGGCGCAAGTACGACGAGGCCACTCGCGAGCGCGCCCATGAGCTGCTCGCCGAACTGGACTGCAAGGAGCTGGCGGACCGCCCGTACGGGGTGTGTTCGGGCGGCCAGCGGGCCAGGATCCTGATCGCCCGCGCGCTGATGGCCGATCCCTCGCTGCTGCTGCTCGACGAGCCCTTCAACGCGCTCGACCTGCCCTCCCGCGAGGATCTGATCGACGCCCTGCACCGACTGGCCCTGGGGCGCCCGGAGTTGGCGACCATCACGGTCACCCACCACCTGGAGGAGCTGTCCCCGGCGATCGGCCACGCCCTGCTGCTGCGCGACGGCCGGGTACAGGCGCGCGGCCCGGTGGACGAGGTGCTGACCGGCGAGCGGATGAGGGCCTGCTTCGGCCGCCCGATCGAGGTGTCCCGGCACGAAGGGCGCTGGCCGGCCAGGTCGGGCAGACGCCAGGGCTGACCCTCCCTACGGCCTGTCCGCCGCCACGTCCGTCTCCCCCTCCCCGGCAGTCTCCCTCTCCCCGGCAGTCTCCCCCTCCCCGGCAGTCTCCCTCTCCCTGACCGTGCCCCTCTCCCCGACCGTCTCCTCCTCCCCCACCGTGTCCCGCACCCCGCTCAAGAACCGGCGGATCGCGGCCTGTTCGCCGGGCTCGAAGGTGGCGAGCAGGGCGAGGGTGCGGTCGATGAGCGGGCCGAAGAACGACTGGCCCAGGGCGACCGCGCGTTCGTCGACCTCCAGCAGGACGCGGCGCCGGTCGCGGGTGTCGCGGACCCGGCGGATCAGACCGAGCCGCTCCAGGCGGTCGATGAGTGCCGTGGTGCCGGCGGAGTTCAGGCCGAGCCCGGCGCCGAGCCGGCCGGGCGTCGACTCGGTGCCGGCGCGGGCCGCGTCCAGCAGGCAGATCAGCGCCCGGAGGTCGGTGGGGTGCAGGCCGTTGCGGCCGGCGAACTGGGCTCCCGCGAGGTCCAGTCGGAGGGTCACCTCGCGCAGGAGATGGACCAGGTCCATTCCGTCCGGTTCCACTGGATCCACCATGGCCGACCGCCTTTCCTCATTCCGGCCCCTCACCCAACCATCCCCACTATTATCTCGTTCAGCGAGATACTTGCCGAACGAGGGGATGCGCACCATGCCGGCAGACATCACCGCAGACGCTCCCGCCCCCACCGCCTCAGCCGCCTCCCGTGCCGCCTCCCGTGCCGCCTCCCGTGCCGCCTTCCGTGCCGCCTACGAGCAGGCGATGGCGCTGTGGCCGGTCCCGGTGGAACGGCTCGATCTGGTATCGGAGTTCGGGACCACCCGCGTCAACGCGTGCGGTCCCACCGACGGTCCGCCGCTGGTGCTGCTGCACGGCGGGGGCGTCACCTCGGCCGTCTGGTACGCCAACGCCGGCGCGCTCTCCCGTACGCACCGGGTCTACGCGGTGGACCAGATGGGCGCGCCGGGGCTCAGCGTGCCCGGCGGACGGGCGCTGCGGCGGCCGGAGGATCTGCCGGCCTGGCTCGACGGTGTGCTCGACGGGCTCGGTCTGGACTCGGCCGCGGTGCTGGGGCATTCGTACGGCGGCTGGATTGCCCTGAGTTACGCGGTGCATGCGCGGGACCGCCTGGACCGACTGGTGTTGCTCGACCCGACACAGTGTTTCGCCGGGTACCGGGCGTCGTACCTGCTGCGCGCGCTGCCGCTGTTCGTACGGCCCGGGGAGCGGAGCACCCGGCGGTTCCTGGCGTGGGAGACCCGGGGCGCGCCGCTCGCGCCGGAACTGGTGCGGCTGATGGGGCTGGGCGCCCTCGCGTTCCGCGGGGCGAAGGTGGTCACCGGGCCGCGGCCGGATACCGCCCGGCTGGGCGGGGCCGGGGTGCCGGTCCTGGTGCTGCTGGCGGAGCGCAGCCGGGCGCATGATCTGCGGCGGGTCGCCGCAGGGGCCGGGCGGATGCCGGCGGACGTACGGATCGAGACCGTGGCGGGCGTCAGCCATCACTCGTTGCCGGACGGCCGGGCCGAGGAACTCGACCGGCGGGTGCTCGACTTCCTGAGGGCCTGAGCCGGCTCACGGCCGCCGCCCGTCCCGCAAGCCCCTCGCACGTCCCTCCTGCCCGACGTACCGCCGTACGCGGCGGGCCGCCGCTTCGCGAGGAGGCTGTCCATCCACAGCGGACGACAAAAGGCAAAGGCAAGGAGATCCCACTCCTTGCCACTCTCAACTTATAGCGGACCGGGGGGCTTGCGGCAAGGCCCGGGTTGTACCGCAGAATCGGCGGCCGAATGCCAGAACCTGCGGATATGGGAGTCACGAAGTGCGAGTGTTGTTGACGACGTGGGGATCGCGCGGAGATGTCGAACCGCTGGCGGGACTGGCGGTGGGGTTGCGGGAACTCGGTGCGGAGGCGCGGGTGTGCGCGCCGCCGGACGAGGAGTTCGCGGCGCTGCTGGCGCGTGTCGGCGTGGAGCTGGTGCCGCTCGGCCCGACGGTGCGCTCGGTGGTCGCCGGCACGAAGCCACCGACGGCCAAAGACGCGTTCCGGCTCGCTCCCGAGCTGGTCGCCGCGCGGTTCGACACGCTCACCGCGGCGGCCGAGGGATGTGACGCGCTGCTGGCGACCGGCCTGATGCCGGCCGGCGCACGGGACGTGGCCGAGAAACTGGGCATCCGCTACGTGCTCGCGTGCTTCCACATCTTCGGGCTGCCGTCGCGGCACTTCCCTCCGGGGCGGCGGCCGGGCACGCCGTCCCCGCAGGACGAGACCGACAACCGGGTGCTGTGGGAGCAGGACGCCCAGCGGGTGAACGCGTTGTACGGCGAGGCGCTCAACAGCCATCGGGCGGCGATCGGCCTGCCGCCGGTGGACAACGTCCGCGACTACGTCCTCACCGACCAGCCGTGGCTGGCGGCGGACGCGACGCTGTGTCCGTCGCAGGGCATGACGGACCTCGACATCGTGCAGACCGGGGCGTGGATCCTGCCCGACGAACGTCCGCTCCCGGAAGAGCTGGAGGCGTTCCTGGACGCCGGCGCACCGCCGGTGTACGTGGGCTTCGGCAGCATGGCCGCGCACGCCCCGAAGGACATCGCCCGGGTGGCCATTGAAGCGAGCCGTGCGCAGGGGCGCCGCGTACTCCTTGCCCGCGGCTGGGCCGACCTGGCCCCGATCGACGACGCCGACGACTGCTTCGTCGTCGGCGAGGTCAACCAGCAGGCGCTGTTCCGCCGGGTGGCCGCCGTCGTGCACCACGGCGGCGCGGGCACCACGACGACGGCCACCCGGGCCGGCGCGCCTCAGGTGGTGATCCCCCTGATCGCGGACCAGCCGTACTGGGCCGGCCGGATCGCCGAGCTGGGCATCGGCGCGGCACACGACGGCCCGACGCCTACCTTCGAGTCCCTGTCGGCCGCCCTCACAACGGCCCTGATGCCCGAGACCCGAGCGCGAGCGAGCGCCGTGGCCGGCACGATCCGCACCGACGGGGCGACGGTGGCCGCGAAACTGCTGCTCGACGCAGTCAGCCGGGAAAGGCCGCCCGTGTCCGCGTGAATCACACGGAATCGTCGAGCCAGGGACCGGCGGGCGACGGCACCGGCTTCCGGGATCGCGGTGTGTCAGGAGTTCCAAGGAGCAGGGAGGACCCCCGCCGGCAGCGGCTCCCGGCGCTCCCGCCACTCCTCGGGGAGCGCCGCCACCCCCGTACGGGCCGCGACCACCCCGCCCGCGATGGCGCAGGTGGTGTCCACATCGCCGAGGCCGGCCGCGGTGGTCCAGAGGGCGGACGCCAGTTCCTCCCACGCGGCGGGGTGCGGCGTGCCGCGATCAGCTCACGGGACGCGTCCACGGGGCGGAACAGCGGGAAGAAGCGCTCCCCGAAGGCGTCGCCGAACGCCAGGCCTTCGATGCTGCCGCGGCCCGGTGGGGATGGTCGTCCATGGCCGAATCCTGCCACGCGGGGCAGTGACCCGCCCCGTTCAGCCCTCCCCCGCCCCCTCCGCGATCGCCGCCGCGACCTCCGCCGTACGGGCCTCCTCCTCGGCGGCGAAGCGTTCCGCGTCCAGCTTTTCGGCGAGCTCCTCGTCCTGGGCCATCAGCAGATCGAGATTGGAGTCGCCCAGGTCGAAGACGCCCATGTCCACATAGGCGCGCTGCAGCCGCTCGCCCCACAGGCCGATGTCCTTCACGCACGGCACTATGCGGCTGAAGAGCAGCTTCCGGAAGAGGTGCAGGAATTCGGAGCGCTCGGTGAATTCGGCGGCCTCCTTGGGGGGAATGCCGAAGTTCTCCAGGACTTCCAGGCCGCGCAGCCGGTCGCGCATCAAATAGCAGCCCTCGATGACGAACTCCTCGCGTTCGCGCAGTTCGGCGTCGGTGAGCTGCTTGTAGTAGTCGCGCAGCGCCATCCGCCCGAAGGCGACATGGCGCGCCTCGTCCTGCATGACGTACGCGAGGATCTGCTTGGGCAGCGGCTTGGTGGTGGTGTCGCGGATCATGCCGAAGGCAGCCAGCGCCAGGCCCTCTATCAGCACCTGCATACCGAGGTACGGCATGTCCCAGCGGGAGTCCTTGAGGGTGTCGCCCAGCAGCGCCTGGAGGTTGTCGTTGACCGGGTAGAGCATCCCGATCTTTTCCTGGAGGAAGCGGCTGTAGATCTCGGCGTGCCGCGCCTCGTCCATGGTCTGGGTGGCGGAGTAGAACTTCGCGTCGAGATCGGGGACGGATTCGACGATCCGCGCCGCGCACACCATCGCGCCCTGCTCGCCGTGCAGGAACTGGCTGAACTGCCAGGAGGTGTAGTGCTGGCGCAGATCGCCGCGGTCCTTCTCGGACATTTTGTCCCAGTACTTGGTGCCGTACAGGGACATGGACTCATCGGGGGTGCCGAGCGGATCCCTGGGATCCACCTCCAGCTCCCAGTCGATCCGCAGATTGGCGTCCCACTGCTTGTCCTTGCCCTTCTGGTAGAGCGCGAGCAGCCGGTCGCGTCCGTCGTCGTACTCCCAGCTGAAGCGGGCCGCGCCGGAGGCGGGCACCTTCCACAGCGGGTCGCCAGGATCCTGCACATAGAGGTCTCGGGTCGACACGGGGCGCCTCCTCGGCTCGCCAAACGCCTTGTCATGGGCGGTGGTTGGCAGGCTCACACGCTTCTTACCGACGGGTCAATAACCCGTGCACGAGGGATTGACGAGCTTGCTGACAAGCAGTCTCATAAGAGTCGTCCCCAACCCGCTAGCGAGGTAGCCACAGCCATGACGAGCGCGCCCACCGCAATGACCGCGACGGACACCGAAGTCCTGCGGGACGCCCTCGGTCTGCTCAAGGACCGGGAACAGGTCGCCGAGCGGTTGCTCGACTCCTCCGCCAAGCACTCCTTCGACCCCGACACCGAGCTCGACTGGGACGCGCCGCTCGAAGCGGGCAAGTGGTTCTGGCCGCCGGAGCTGGTCTCGCTCTACGACACGCCCCTGTGGAAGAAGATGTCGCTGGAGCAGCAGCAGGACCTCTCCCGGCACGAGGCCGCCTCGCTCGCCTCGCTGGGCATCTGGTTCGAGATCATCCTGATGCAGCTGCTCGTACGGCATATCTACGACAAGCCGGTGACCAGCGCACATGTCCGCTACGCGCTCACCGAGATCGCCGATGAGTGCCGGCACTCCAAGATGTTCGCCCGCATGATCCACAAGGGCGGGGCGCCGGCGTACCCGGTCTCCCGGCTCAACCACAACCTCGCCCGCGTCCTGAAGACGGTCTCCACCACCCCGGGTTCGTTCGCCTGCACCCTGCTCGGCGAGGAGATCCTGGACTGGATGCAGCGGCTGACCTTCCCGGACGAGCGGGTACAGACCATCGTGCGCGGGGTGACCCGGATCCATGTCGTCGAGGAGGCCCGGCACGTCCGCTACGCCCGCGAGGAGCTGCGCCGCCAGATGGTCACCGCGCCGCGCTGGGAACGGGAGTTGACCCGCATCAGCTCCGGCGAGGCGGCGCGGGTCTTCTCCCTCGCCTTCGTCAATCCGGATGTCTACACCAATGTCGGGCTGGACAAGCGCGAGGCCGTCGCCCAGGTGAGGGCCAGCGGCCACCGCCGGGAGGTGATGCAGTCCGGCGCCCGGCGGCTGACCGACTTCCTCGACGAGATCGGCGTACTGCGCGGTATGGGCCGCAGGTTGTGGCGCAGCTCGGGCCTGCTGGCCTGAAGGCGTCCGCCGGAGCCCCCGTACGGCACGAGCACATGTGCGAACCGAAATCCGGGGCGGCTACGCTGCTGCCCATGAACGGCAGCGGCATCGCCCCAGCAGTACCCCGACCCGCCTATCGCAGGCTGAGCGTCGAGCAACGCCGCAGCCAACTGCTCGCCGCCGCGCTCGGCCTGTTCGCGCAGCGTGCGCCCGAGGATGTCTCGCTGGACGATGTCGCGGCCGCCGCCGAGGTCTCGCGCCCGCTCGTCTACCGCTACTTCCCGGGCGGCAAGCAGCAGTTGTACGAGGCCGCGCTGCGCAGCGCGGCCGACATCCTGGAGCGCTGCTTCGCCGAGCCGGAGACCGGCCCGCTCACCCAGCGGCTGTCCCGCGCCCTGGACCGCTATCTGGCGTTCGTCGACGAGCACGACGCCGGGTTCAGTGCGCTGCTCCAGGGCGGCAGCGTCGTGGAGACCACCCGTACGTCCGCGATCGTGGACGAGGTACGGCGTGCCGCGGCCGACCAGATCCTGCGGCATCTGGGCGAGCCCGAACCGGGCCTGCGGCTGCGGATGACCGTCCGGATGTGGATCACCGCGGTCGAGGCCGCGTCCCTGATCTGGCTCGACGAGGACAAGCAGCCCGCCCTCGACGAGCTGCGGGACTGGCTGGTCGACCACTTCATCGCGCTGCTGACCGCGACCGCGGCCCGGGATCCGCAGACCGCGCGGGTGACCCGCGCCGCGCTGGCGCTGGAGACCTCCGACGGCCCGGCCGGCGATCTGGCCGGCCGCATACTGCCCGTCGTGAGCGACGCCGCACACCTGCTGCGACCTGCGGCTCCGCTGCGGTGACCGATCGGCGCGCCCCGGCGGCCCGGGGCCCGGCCGCGCGCCCGGTGGTGTGAGACTGAGGGTGTGAGAAGCGAGAACACCCTCTTCGTCGGCGGGCCACTGGACGGCCGGGTCCTGCCGGTGCTGCTCGGGATGACCGGCCAGCCACCGAAGACGTACGAGGTCCCGGTGCCCCACGACGACGGGCGGCCGCCCACGCTGCATGTCTACCGGCGGGTCCCGGGGCGGGTGGGGCGCCTGGGGCTGCCGAAGGGGTGGAAGTACGAGTACGACCCGGAGGGCAAGCCGTCGGGCGGCCTCAAGTGGCCCTGGCGAAAGACCCCTTGAGCCCTCCTGCCGCGGACACGCACCCTCGCCACCCATCTGGTCCGGACCATTGACAGCAGTGGTCTAGTCCTGTTTGCTGCCTGCCCAGGGAGCCGCCCCGCGCCTCTCCGGCAGACCCCACCCCTCAGGGGCGGCCCCCTCCCCACTCGACCCGCGCGCACCCCCTCGTAGCGCCGTCGGCAAAAGGAGCAGCCCCCATGCGCCTCCGGTCCCCCCTGCTGATATCCGCCGCCCTCGCGGGCGCCGTGACCGTCCTGGGCATCACCCCCGAGGCGAGCGCCGCGCGGCCCGCCGCCGCCCTCCCCTCGCACGCCCTCGTCGGCTATCTCCACACCAGCTTCGCCAACGGCTCCGGCTACACCCGGCTCGCCGACGTCCCCGACAGCTGGGACATCATCGATCTGGCCTTCGGCGAGCCGACCTCCACCACCTCCGGCGACATCCGCTTCTCGCTCTGTCCACGGAGCGAGTGCCCCGGAGTGGAGTCCGAGGACGAGTTCAAGGCCGCGGTCAAGGCCAAGCAGGCGGCCGGCAAGAAGGTGCTGATCTCGATCGGCGGGCAGAACGGCCAGGTCCGGCTGACCACCACCGCGGCCCGGGACACGTTCGTCGCGTCGGTCGGCGCGATCATCGACCGTTACGGACTGGACGGCCTGGACATCGACTTCGAGGGCCACTCACTGTCCCTGGACACCGGCGACACCGACTTCAAGAACCCGAAGACCCCCGCCGTCGTGAACCTCATCTCGGCGGTGAAGACCCTCAAGGCCAAGTACGGCGAGAAGTTCACCCTCACCATGGCGCCGGAGACCTTCTTCGTCCAGCTGGGCCACCAGTACTACGGCTCGGGCCCCTTCGGCGGCCAGGACCCGCGGGCCGGCGCCTACCTCCCGGTCATCCACGCGCTGCGCGACGACCTCACCCTGCTGCATGTGCAGGACTACAACTCGGGCCCGGTCATGGGCCTGGACGAGCAGTACCACACCATGGGCGGCGCGGACTTCCACATCGCGATGACGGACATGCTGCTGGCCGGCTTCCCGGTGGCCGGCAACAAGGACAATGTCTTCCCGCCCCTGAAGCCCTCCCAGGTCGCGATCGGCCTGCCGGCCTCCGTCAACGCGGGCAACGGCTACACCTCCCCCGCCGACGTCACCAAGGCCCTCAACTGCCTCACCAAGAACACCGACTGCGGCGGCTACCGACCGCACGGCGCGTGGCCCGATCTGCGCGGGCTGATGACCTGGTCGGTCAACTGGGACCGCTACGGCAACTGGGAGTTCCAGAAGAACTTCGACGGCTACTTCGGCGGCTGACGGCGTCCGCCGGACCGGTTCCGGGACGGGCCCGGTCCGGCGGGGCGCCCCGGCGGATCAGCCGGTCTGCGACGCCAGGTACGCGTTCGCCTTGTCCGGGTCGTAGAAGTAGTTCTCGAAGTCGGACGGGTCGTTGAAGCCGTTGGCGAAGCGGTCGGCGACGCTCTGGAGCTGGCCGGCCGCGCCGATGATGTTCAGTACGTGCTCCGGCGGCGGGGCCAGCATCGCGTTGGTCCACTTGGTGACGTGCGAAGCGGTGTTCCAGTAGCGCTCGAAGGTGCTCTGCATCCAGTCCTCGTCGAAGGGCTGCTCACCGCGCTCGACGATGGAGGCGAGGTAGGACGCCGCGCACTTGGAGGCCGAGTTGGAGCCCTGGCCGGTGATTGGGTCGTTGGCGACGACGACATCCGCGACGCCGAGGACCAGACCGCCGGAGGGCAGCCGGCCGATGGGGTTGCGCACGGTCGGGGCGTAGCGGCCGGCCAGCGTGCCGTTGGCGTCGGTCAGCTCGACCTTGGTGGCGCGGGCGTACTCCCAGGGCAGGAACTTCTCCATCAGCTCCAGCGTCGTGGCCAGGTGCTCGTTGGGGTCCTTGACGCTCTGGAAGACGTCCAGCGGGCCGCCGGGGATGCCCTCCCAGAAGAGGATGTCGGCGCGGCCGGAGGTGGTGAGGGTCGGCATGACGAAGAGTTCGCCGACGCCCGGGACGAGGTTGCAGCGCACCGCGTCGAACTCGGGGTGCTCGGGGCGCGGGCCCAGGCCGTGGACGTAGGCGACGGCGAGCGCGCGCTGCGGGGCGTCGTACGGGGAACGGTCGGCGTTGCGGCCGAACATGGACACCAGCTCGCCCTTGCCGGCCGAGACCAGCGTCAGATCGTAGCGGCTCGCGAAGAAGTCCAGGTCGGAGACGGCCGCGCCATGAATGACGAGCTGCCCGCCGCGCTGCGCGAAGGTCTCCATCCAGCCGGCCATCTTGACCCGCTGGTCGACGGACTGGGCGTAGCCGTCGAGCTTGCCGACCCAGTCGATGGCGCGCTGCGATCCGCCGGGCTCCGCGTGGCTGCCGGGCGCGGCGACCGAGACACCCGCGCCCTCGATGCGCGGGGCCTGGCTCTCCCAGAAGTTGATCTGGAGGTCACGCTCGTTCTGGAGCGCGGTGTCGAACATGCACTGCGTCGACATGACCCGGCCGGAGCGGATCTCGTCGGCGGTGCGGTTGGACATGAGGGTGACCTCATAGCCCTGGGACTGGAGGCCGAGGGCGAGCTGAAGACCGGACTGGCCGGCTCCAACGATGAGTATTTTCCGCATGGCGGCACTCTTCTCTGCTACTGCTGATGTTCGGGGGTGAAGGGTGTGAGGGGTGTGCGGGGTGCGCCGGTGTGACGGAGAGGCCCCGTACGGAGGCCGGTTACTCCGGCGCGGCTTCCAGGGCGTGGCCGACCAGCGCGAGCAGCGCCTCGATCACCGTGGCCCGCTTCCGGGCGTCCATGATCACTACCGGCACGTGCGGGGGCACGGTCAGCGCGTCGCGGACGTCCTCGACGGCGTAGGAGTCGGTCCCCTCGAAGTGGTTGACCGCGACGACATACGGCAGTCCGCAGCTCTCGAAGTAGTCCAGCGCCGGGAAGCAGTCCTCCAGACGGCGGGTGTCGGCCATCACGATCGCGCCGATCGCACCGCGCACCAGGTCGTCCCACATGAACCAGAAGCGCTGCTGTCCGGGCGTGCCGAACAGATACAGCACCAGCTCCTGGTCGAGGGTGATCCGGCCGAAGTCCATCGCGACCGTGGTCGTGGTCTTCTCCGGGGTGGCGGTCAGATCGTCCGTATCCGCGCTGGCCTGTGTCATCACCGCCTCGGTCTGGAGCGGGGTGATCTCCGAGACCGCTCCGACGAAGGTGGTCTTGCCGACGCCGAAACCGCCCGCCACCACGATCTTGGTGGCGATCGGCGCCCGCGAACGGTCCGTCTGCCAGCTCTGCAGCCCCGCGTCGGCGGCCGGAGCCGCCGGGTCGGCCCGCCCCACGGAACCGGCGGTCGCCGTCGGCCCGGCCGATATCGTGTCAGAGCCTGTGAAGTCCACTCAGCACCCTTTCGAGCAGCGCGCGGTCCGGCCGGCCGGAGCCGTGCCCGGTGCCGTAGACGCGAATCTTTCCCTGGTCGGCGAGGTCACTGAGCAGTACGCGGACCACGCCCAGCGGCATCTTGAGGAGGGCGGAGATCTCCGCCACCGAGCGCATCCGGCGGCACAGCTCGACGATCGCGCGCATCTCCGGCATCACCCGGTCGCCCCAGCCGCCGGACGTCAGCTCGCGTCGCTCCTCGGGGGCCTCCAGTGCGGCCACGAAGGTCTCGACGAGCAGCACATGGCCGAAGCGCGTCCGCCCGCCGGTGAGCGAGTACGGCCGTACCCGCGAGGGTTTGCGGTCCCCGCCGCGTATGGGGAGTTTGGGAGTACTCACTGGGCGCTCTCCATCGACTTGCGCAATTCACTGCGGAGTTCGGGGGTGAGGACATGGCCGGCCCGGCCGACGAACAGCGCCATGTGATAGGCGATGACACTCATGTCGCAGTCCGGGGTGGCGTGCACTCCGAGCAGCGAGCCGTCGCTGATCGACATGACGAACACGCTGCCCTCGTCCATCGTGATCATCGTCTGCTTGACCGCCCCGCCGTCCATGAGCTTGGCGGCGCCGGCGGTGAGGCTGCCGAGCCCGGACACGATGGTGGCCAGGTCGGCACTGGATCCCCTGGGCCCGTCACTCTCGTCCGGCCGTGCCGCCTCTTCGGTACGGTCCGGATCGGAGTTCAGCAGCAGCAGGCCGTCGGAGGAGACCACCGCAACCGAGCGGATACCTGGTACCTCGTCCACCAGGTTGGTCAGCAACCAGTGCAGATTGCGTGCCTGGCTGCTCAGTCCTTGTCCGTAAGCAGTGGGCGCTTGCGCCTTCAATCGCGTGCCTCCTCGACAACGTGGCTCTCTCCCGGGGCCCCCGCTCCGTCGGTGTCCGTCTGTGGGATGGTCTGCTCCGCTGTACGTTCCGCGATTTCGGCCTCGACCTCCCGTCGGCCGTCTCGCGCCCCCGACTGAAATCCGCCGAGCCGGCGCCGCAGCGCCTCGGCGTTGGCCGCACCGCTCTTGCGCGGGGCGGCGGGCGCCTGTTGCTGCGCCACGACCTTGGGCGTGCGCTTGGGCAGCCCGGTGGCCGTCCGCCGCTTCCCCGCGGGCGGGGCGTCGGCGGTCTGTGGGTCGGCCGTGTCGGCCGGGGAGGCATCGGCGGGTGCCGGGTCCGCCTCCGTGGGTGCCGCGTCCGTGGACGTCGATTCCGTCCCGGGGCGCGTGTGCTGGTCCGGGCCGATGGCGTACGGGTCGGACGCCGGCTGCGCCGCCCGGTCCACGGCCGGGGCCGCGTCGTCCTCGGGCCGCGTGTGCTCGCCGCTGCCGCTGGTGGTGGCGGCGTACGGGCCGGACGACTGCGGGCCGTACGGGCTCGGTTCGCCCGCGGCGTGCGTGGTGGGGCCCGTGGGCTGCTCGGCTGCGGGCGCCGGTGCCGGTTCGGCGGTGACGCCGAGCCCGGCCGCGTCGATCGCGCGCTCCGCGGCGGCGACGAACGGGTCGGGGCCGGGGGCCGGGGCGGGCGCGGGCTCCGCGTCGGCGGTGTCGTCGTGGCCAGGGCCCGGTGCGGCATCGTGCCCGGCGGGCTGCTCGGAGGTCCGGGAGGCGTCCTGGACGGTGTCCTGGCCGATGTCCTCGGCGGGATCCTGACCGGTCTCCTGGGCCGGGATCGGGGCGGCAGCCGCACTGCCGCCCACCGCCACCGGCTCCGCCCTCGTCACCCGCGTCGGCAGCGCGTTGGAGTTCGCCTCGGCGACCGAGCCGGGCAGGGTGTGCGTCACGTCCTGGGTCGCCGGCGACGGCGCGGACGCCGGGGCGGGGCGGGTGGGCAGGATCGAACCGGGCAGGACGACGACGGCGGTGACGCCGCCCTGCTTGGCGTCCCGCAGCTGGACCCGGATGCCGTGCCGGGCGGCCAGCCGCACCACGACGTACAGGCCGAGGCCCAGCGCCTCGTCGACGGTCTCGGAGATCGAGGCGGCCGGGGCGTCCGTCAGCCGCTCGTTGAGCTCGGCCATCCGCTCCGCGGTCATCCCGATGCCCTCGTCCTGGACCGAGAGCATGACCTCGCCGCTCTCCAGCAGCCAGCCGGACAGCTCGACATGGGCGTCCGGCGGCGAGAACGCGGTGGCGTTCTCCAGGAGTTCGGCGACCAGGTGGCTGAGGTCGTCCGCGGCGAAGCCGGCGACCTGGGAGTGCGGCGGCAGCGAGTCGATGCGCACCCGCTCGTAGCGCTCGATCTCACTGATCGCGGCGCGCAGCACGTCCAGCAGCGGTACGGGTCCCGGGTGGCTGGTGCCGTGCTGTTCCGCGCCGGCGAGGACGAGGAGGTTCTCGCTGTTGCGGCGCATCTGCGCGGCGAAGTGGTCCAGCTTGAAGAGGGTTTCCAGCCGCTCCGGGTCCTGCTCGCTCTCCTCCAGCGACTCGATGACGCCGAGCTGGCGCTCCACGAGGCCGAGGGTGCGCAGCGAGAGGTTGACGAACCGGCCGTGCACGCCGGCGTGCACGGCCGCCAGCCGCTCGGTGAGATCGGCGATCTCCTCCTTGAGCGTCTCGCCCTGCTCCTGGAGCACCTCGCGCTCGGCGACCAGCCGCTGCCGGCCGCCGACCAGCCGCTTGCGCTCGCCCTCCAGCTCCGCGGTGCGCCGCGCCAGCTCGCCGACCTGGGCGTGCAGCGCGTTGACCGACCGTACGGCGGCGGCGAATTCGTCGTTGCGGCCCTTGTAGGTGATGGGCTCCTCGTGCGCGGGGTCGGCGGCCACCCGCCTGGCGCCGATCCGCAGCGCCGCCAGCGGCTGGGTCAGGGAGCGGGCGGCCCAGATGCCGGCGCCGACGGCCAGCAGCAGGCAGAGCGCCTCCAGCCCGATGCGGATCTCCAGCTCCGTCACATCGTCGTCACGCAGTGCGCCGAGCCGCTGGATGTCGGCGGTGGCCATGGCGGATTCGACGCCCCGCATCAGCCCGATACGGGCGGTCAGCGCGTTCTCCACCCGCTGGCGGCTGAGCCGCAGATCGGCGGCGTCCAGGCGGGGCTGGTCGGTCAGCCGGGTCAGATAGCGCTCGGCGGTGTTGACGTCGGCGCCGTTGACGGTGCGGTCGTAACGGTCGCGGGCGCCCTGGCTCGCGGACTGCTCGAAGTCGCCCAGCGCGCCCTGTTCACGCAGGTGCGCCACCTGGGCGGCGGCGGTCAGCCGGGGCTGGCTGCCGCCGGCGTTGAGGCCGGCGAGCAGCAGGGCGCGGGCGCCCGCCGCCTGGTCGGTGGCGCGGCCGAGGGCGGGCAGCGCCTGGGTGTCGGCCTCGGCGGAGTCCGCGCGGGCGGGCAGTCCGCGGGCGATGTCGTCGCTGATCGCGCCGAGCGCCTGGATGACCTGGGTGTAGGCCTGGTAGATCTGCTCGGCCGAACCGGGCCCGGTCAGCG
This sequence comes from Streptomyces inhibens, assembly GCF_003389455.1. Classification (GTDB taxonomy): domain Bacteria; phylum Actinomycetota; class Actinomycetes; order Streptomycetales; family Streptomycetaceae; genus Streptomyces; species Streptomyces inhibens. The sequence goes on from NZ_QUAC01000021.1 coordinate 60,522, forward strand.
CCTGTTGGCGGGTCTGCGGCAGCGCGGCCAGAAGCTTGGCGGCGGCCGCGTACACGGCGGTGTCGCCCGAGGCGTCCTGGGCCTCGGAGCGCAGCTCGCCGATCTGCCGGTCCACGCGGGCGCGCTGGGGCCCGGAGACGCCGGCGGCGTCGGTGCCCACGCCGTTGGCCGCTGTCGCATTGGTCCCGGTGGTGTTGGTCCCGGTCGTGTTGGTCCCGGTCGTGTTGGTCCCGGCGCCATTTGCACCGGTACCGTTCGTCCCGGCAGCGTTCGTCCCGGTGCCGTTGATTCCGGTGCCGTTCGTACCGGTGCCGTTGACCGCGGTGTTGCCGGCCCCCGCGCCCGTACGGCTGCCGCGCCCGGCGGCGACATACGCCGTCATTCCGTCGCGCTCGTCCGCGAGGGAGTGCGCAAGCGCAATGGCGTGGGCGTTCAGCTCGGCGAGATCGACCAGTTGCTGACTGTTGTTGGCGTTGTCGGCCGTGCCGGCGAGGCCGGGGGCACCGGCTCCCAGAACGGCGGCGGCCACGACGGCCACCGCCCCGACGAGCCGGTTGCGCACCCGCGCGGGACGTCGTCCCTCTCGGTCCTCTCCGCCGTCGGCCGTACCCGGCCCCTTACCAGGACCCGAGCCCGTGCCCGGTCCCGAGACCGAACCGGCCGGTGAACCCGGCTTCCCTGCGCCGCCCCGAAGCCGCATCTTCCGCACCGCTGCTCGCATTCCTGTCTCGCCTGCCCACGCCATATGGCGTCGCGGACCCGGCTCGCTCTCCGCTCGCGGGTGCGGATCTGTGCGAAGACCGCAGCAGCGCACACGTCCGCGAGGGGAAACAGCCCGGCTCTGCGCGTCGCGACGAACGTCCTGGCCCCACCCCATGATTCGGGCAACGACCATTCCACCGGCGCCGCGCAGTGGCTCGGCAACACATGCCCGGCCACCTGAACGAGTGAACATCAATCGGAGTTTGACCATCAACTTCCGTGCGGCAACGTTTTCGGTCGCAACCCCGGGCAACCCCCGGACGGGTTTGGAGATGCGTCCCGGTCCTGGCAGGATGCGCGCCCGCACACCGCCGGCCCTGCGGTCCTTACCTTCGGTAAGCCGCATACCCGGCCGTACGCCAACGCCGCTGCGCGCACCCGGCCACCGGGGCGAAACCGCGGCCTTCGGCAGACTGACGGGCATGCGCATCGAACTCGCCACCGAGCCGGGCGACCCCCAACACCCAAACGAGGACTACGCGTCAGTAGCCCTGCCGGCCTCCGGCCAGGGCGGAGTCCTGGTCCTGCTGGACGGCGTGACGCCACCCCCGGAGGACTACGGCTGCGTCCATACGGTGCCGTGGTTCACCGCGCGCCTCGGTGGCGCAATGCTCGAACTGTCGGTTTCACACCGGGATATGACGCTCACTGAGGCGCTGGCCGCGGCCATCTCCCGGACAGCCGATATTCACCGGGCCTCCTGTGACCTTTCTCACGTCCGCACTCCGCAGGCAACTGTGGTCGCCGTACGGTGGTCCGGGGACACCGTCGAGCATCTCGTGCTCTCCGATTCGGTCCTCCTGTTGGAGCGGGCGGACGGCTCGGTGCACCCGGTGCTCGACCCCCGGCTGGACGAACTGCCGCCCGCGGTCCGCGAGCGGCGCGCCGCTGTACGGGCGCTGCCCCGCGGCTCGGCGGAACGGGCCGCCGCGGGCCGGGAGTACGGCCGTGCGGTCGAGGCGCTGCGCAATGCCGAGGGGGGCTTCTTCACCGCGGCCGCCGATCCCGCGGCGGCCGCCCGCGCGGTCACCGGCAGCACGCCACGCGCCGGGATCCGCTCACTGACCGCCCTCAGCGACGGCGCGAGCCGCTGGGTCGAGGTCTTCCAGGAGGGCTCCTGGGCGGACTGCGTGGCGCTGGTTTCCCGGCAGGGCCCGCAGTCGCTCATCGACCACGTACGTGCGGCGGAGGCGGCGGACCCGGAGGGCGCGGCCCATCCGCGCGGCAAGGCGCGGGATGACGCGGCGGTGATTTTTGTGATGCCGTGAGCAACGGCGACGGGCGGTCGCAGGCCACGGGTGACCGCCGTCGTGGACGACGGCAGCGCCGGTGCCCCGCACGGCCGTGCGCTAGGGCGTGTCTTTCGGATCAGTCCGGATCAGCCCGCGGCGTCTGGTGCACTGCACTCGCTGCGCTCGCTCCGTCTCGGCTCTTTGATTCATCCTTCGGATGCCGAGCTGCATCGCAAGGCGGAGCGTCGCCCTCGGACTGGGTGTCCGTGGGTGATGCGACAACGCGGCGTGGGGGTACCCCCAGCGTTAGCTGGGGGAGTGCCGTGCCTGGGGGCACCTCCCAGCGGTAGCTGGGGGAGCGTCGCGGGCCCGGGCTGATCCGAAAGACACGCCCTACGCCTCCTCCCCCTCCTGCCCCGCGTTCAGCTGGTGCAGGAGACGGGCCAGTTCGGCGACCTCGGCGCGGTCCCAGGAGGCGAGGCGGCGGGNTCCTCCCCCTCCTGCCCCGCGTTCAGCTGGTGCAGGAGACGGGCCAGTTCGGCGACCTCGGCGCGGTCCCAGGAGGCGAGGCGGCGGGCGTACTGGGCGCGGCGGCCGGTGCGGACGCGGGTGAAGCGGTCGCGGCCCTCGTCGGTGATGCGGACCAGGACCGCGCGGCCGTCGGCCGGATCCGGTTCCCGGGCGACCAGGCCGAGCCGCTCCAGGGCGTGCAGCTGGCGGCTCATCGTGGCCTTGCCGACGCCGAAGTAGCCGGCGAGGTCGGTGGCGCGCTGAGCGCCGGCGTCGGCCAGCCGGACGAGGAGGCCGTACGCGGCGGGCTCCAGGTCGGGATGTACCTCTCGCGCCAATTCGCCGGAAGAGGCACGGGCCCGGCGGAGAAATACCGCCAATTCACGTTCCAGGGCGAGAAATACGTGGTCCACACCAATCGGCTCGCCGTCCGCCGCCGTACCGTCGGCTCCGGTGTTGTGCACGTCAGCGCCCATTCCCGCTTTCCCTCATCTGAAAGTTTCTGCCATCGGCGGTCGAAGCCGCAGCTCGGCCAGTATTTCGCAGGATTAGACCAACGGCAGCCCAGGGACCCTCTTTTGTCACGCCGGTCTACGCGCGTATCGTGATTTCTGGCATGGCCACACCAAACGGCAAACGTTCCACCGCGCGTCATGCACCGCGCACCTCCGTGTCAGCACGCCGGCGCCATGCCGTCAGATCATCCCCCCTCAGGTCAAACCCACCGAGATCTTCGGAGGCACGTATGTCCGTGCTCAGATCCGGCTCCCCCCATCGCCCCGCACGCTCGCTCGCGACCGTGGCCGGGACCCTTCTCGCGATCGTCTCCCTCCTGATCGGCCTGCCCGGCACCGCCGGCGCGGCGGCCACGCAGCGCGCACCGGAACCCAGCCACCCCGGACAGGACTGGGCCGGTTCCCAGATCGCCAAGCACGAAGGCACGACAGCCGGCATCGCACCGCCCGCTTCCTCGCTCGCGGCGTCCGTCGAAGGCGTGGACGTCAGCAGCCACAACGGCAATGTCGCCTGGTCAACGCTCTGGAACAGCGGAGTCCGCTTCGCCTATGTCAAGGCGACGGAGTCCACGAGCTACACCAACCCGTCCTTCGCGCAGCAGTACAACGGCTCGTACAACGTCGGCATGATCCGCGGCTCGTACCACTTCGCCACGCCCAACACCTCCAGCGGCGCCGCCCAGGCCAACTACTTCGTCGACCACGGCGGCGGCTGGTCCAGGGACGGCAAGACGCTGCCCGGCGCGCTGGACATGGAGTACAACCCCTACGGGGCGACCTGTTACGGGCTGAGCGCGGCCGGACTGGTCAACTGGATGAAGGACTGGTTCGCCACCTATAAGGCGCGTACCGGACGGGACGCCGTCATCTACACCTCCACCAGCTGGTGGAAGCAGTGCACCGACAACTCCGCGGCCTTCGGCGCCATCAACCCGCTGTGGGTCCCCCGCTACGGCTCCTCGGTCGGCGAACTCCCGGCCGGCTGGGGCTTCCACACCATCTGGCAGTACACCTCGACCGGCCCGACGGTCGGTGACCACAACCGCTTCAACGGCGCGCTGGACCGGCTCCAGGCGCTCGCCAACGGCTGACGGAGCAGTAGCGGCCGGCCCGCCCGAGTACGAGGGGCGGGCC
>NZ_QUAC01000171.1 GCF_003389455.1 Streptomyces inhibens
GGCGGAGGCGGCGGGGTGGGCGGCGCGGCCGGGACCGGAGGCTGCGCCGGCACCGGGGGCGGCGGTCCGTCCGGAGCGGGAGGCGCGGCGGCCCGCCGCTCCCGGCCACAGCCCATGCAGAAGCGCGCCTCCGGCGGCGAGGCAGAACCACAGTCCGGGCAGAACGACGACAAGACGGACTCCGGGAGAATCGAGGGGCAGCACGCGCGGCTGCCGCGGGCGAACGAACGTACAGACATCGCTGTCGCACGCATGGTTCCCGGTAGTTGACGCCCCGTGAAGGGACGTTACCCAAGCGAGTCCAAGTCCCGGCCGCCCTGCCCGAGCGGGGGGGGTAACCCCCCGGAAGAGTTCGGTAGTTGCCCCCAGCGCGCGACAGGGGCATCGCTGGCGATGCTTCTCTCACGTCGCAATATGCAAGTTAAGGGGTAAAGAGCATGGCTAGGCACCGGAAGCGCATCAGCCGGCGGGGACTGCTGGTCACGGCGGTGGCCGCGACAGGAGCGGTCCTCACTCCTGTGGCGGTCCAGGCGGCCACAGCCGCCCCGGCCGACGGGAAGCAGAACCCGGTCCGCGCACTGGAGCAAGCGGCCCACCCGCTGCGCTCGACCGAGCCCGGGAAGAACACGGCCGACCTGAGAGCCCTGGACTCGATGATCGGCGACGCCAAGGTGGTCGGCCTCGGCGAGGCCACCCACGGCTCCCACGAGTTCTTCGCCATGAAGGAGCGGGTCTTCCGCCACCTCGTCGAAAAGAAGGGCTTCACCACCTTCGCCCTCGAACTGAGCTGGTCCGCCGGGCTCCAGATCGACGACTACCTCCAGACCGGCAAGGGCGACGCCCGCAAGATCGCCAAGGAGACGCTGACCGACTCCCCCTGGGAACGCGAGGAGTTCGTCAGCCTCATCGAGTGGATGCGCGACTACAACAGCCGCCACCCCGACCGCACCGTCCACTTCATGGGCGACGACATCGGCGCCCCCTCGGTGAACGACGCGTTCTTCGGCCGGGTGACCGGCTATGTGCAGCAGAACCACCCGCAGGCACTGCCGAAGCTCAACGAGCTCTACACCGGCCTGCGCCCGATCGACGACGCCTTCGCCTACCTGCGCAAGCCGCTCGCGGAACGGCAGCAGCTCGCCACCAAGGCACAGCAGGCCCTGGAACTGGTCAGCAGCCAAAAGGGCTCCGGCGAGGCGTTCGCATGGGCCGAGCAGCACGCCCGCACCATCGCCCAGACCGCCAAGTTCCTCACCATCAACCCCGACGACTCGGACTCGTTGCGCACCTTGCAGCGCTACCGCGACGAGGTGATGGCCCAGAACGTCACCTGGTGGCAGCAGCACACCGGACAGAAGATCCTGCTGTCCGCGCACAACAACCACGTCGCCTACGCCGCCAGCACCCCCGAGCTGTACCCGAAGACGCAGGGGTCGTTCCTGCGCGACACGATGGGCAAGAACTACCTCCCCATCGGCTTCACCTTCAACCAGGGCTCCTTCCTGTCGAAGGACACCGCCCTCGGCGGCGACTGGAAGAAGTTCACCGTGGACGCCGCCAAGGCCGGCAGCAACGAGCACACCCTCGACCAGGTCCGCCACCAGAACTTCTACCTCGACGTCCGCAACGCCCCGGCCCCCGCGCGCGACTGGCTGAACACCGCCCGGCCCACGCTCAACGTCGGCACGCAGTTCCCCACGGAGCCGCGCGACGTCGCGCTCGCCAAGGGCTTCGACGTCCTCATCCACCTCCACGAGGTCCGGGAGGCCGACAAGCTGAAGCCGTGACGGCAGGGCCGTGCCGGGACCTGTGGGTCCGAAGTCCCGCCTGTGGGGAGACGACGGGACTTCGGGCTTACTCGTCCAGCGCTTCTCAGCCGGCCGGCCTGGTCCCCCGGTGCAGCGCCACGACGCCACCCGTCAGATTGCGCCAGGCCACCTTCGTCCAGCCCACGCCCTGGAGGCGGGCGGCGAGCTCGGGCTGGTTGGGCCAGGTGCGGATGGACTCGGCGAGATAGACGTACGCGTCCGGGTTGCTGCTGACCGCACGGGCGACCGGCGGCAGTGCGCGCATCAGGTACTCGGTGTAGACGGTCCGGAACGGCGCCCAGGTCGGCTCGCTGAACTCGCAGATCACCACCCGGCCGCCGGGCTTGGTGACCCGGTAGAGCTCCGCCAGCGCGGCGTCCGTGTCCTGGATGTTGCGCAGCCCGAAGGAGATGGTGACGGCGTCGAACACCTCGTCCGCGAACGGCAGCCGGGTGCCGTCACCGGCCGCGAACGGCAGCCACGGGTGCCGCTTCTTGCCCTCCTGGAGCATGCCGACGGAGAAGTCGCACGGCACGACGTACGCACCGGACCTGGCGAACGGCAGCGAGGAGGTGCCGGTGCCGGCCGCGAGGTCGAGCACCCGCTCGGCGGGCCGGGCGGCCACCGCGCGCTCCACCTCCTTGCGCCACAGCCGCGCCTGCCCCAGGGAGAGCACGTCGTTGGTGAGGTCGTACCGCGCCGCCACGTCGTCGAACATCGCGGCGACTTCGTGCGGCTGCTTGTCCAGGGATGCTCGGGTCACCCGGCCATTGTCCACCGTGTGGCCCCGGCCGCCCGCACCGGGCACGGCCCGGCGGCACAAGTGGCAAAAGGTCGGTCGGGGACGGCCGTATGCCCCCCTCGGACGGGCCCTGGCGCGGCGGCTGGACGGGCCCCTGGGCCGGCGGCCTACGGGCCCTGGCGCGGCGGCCCGGGGCCGCGGCGGGCGAGCTCAGCGGCGGCGGTGGACCAGGCGGCCGGCGAGGACGGTGGCCAGACAGCTGCCGTCGTCGGCGAAGACGGCGAAGTGGGCCGCGCCCCCGACGGTCAGTGCGCGCGGGCCGCCGCCGGGCAGCTCCACGAGGCCGGACCGCTGGACGGCCGTACGGACCGCGGGCCGGGTGAACGGCCCGGTCAGCGCCGTCGTCCCGGTGGCCAGGAGGCGCTGGAGACCACGGCGGGCACTGGCGCCCCAACGGGTCTCGGTCATCTCCAGGGCGGCGAGCGCCTCGCCCGTGACCGGCTCGCTGCCGAGCTCATCGGCCTCGCGCGGGTCGGGGTGGTAGGCGGCTTCCAACAGCGCGGCGCCCTCGGTTTCCTGGCGGCCGGGGGTCAGTACGCCGTCCCACTCCCGGACGCGCGCCTTCCCCCCGTAGGCCGCCCACAGCTCCTCGTACGGGCCGATGGCGGCGAGGCGGGCGCCGTCGACGACGACCGCATGCCCGGGATCCAGCCGGCCGTCGTGGACCAGCTGGACACCGCGCACACGGTGGAGGGTCAGCACCCGTCGCCTACTTGGCCTCGACGAGCTTCAGCTCCGGATGCGCCGTGCCGCCCTCGATCGCCGTCGAGGACAAATGCGAGACGACCTTGTCGTCGACCGGGTCGTTGGCCGGGTCGTCGTGCACGAGCAGGTGCTCGTACGTCGTCGCGCGCTGCGCCGGGACCCGGCCCGCCTTGCGGATCAGGTCGATGATCTCCATGCGGTTGGAGCGGTGCTTGGCACCGGCCGAGGAGACCACGTTCTCCTCCAGCATGATCGAGCCGAGGTCGTCCGCGCCGTAGTGCAGCGACAGCTGGCCGACCTCCTTGCCGGTGGTCAGCCACGAGCCCTGGATGTGCGCGATGTTGTCGAGGAAGATCCGGGCGATGGCGATCATGCGCAGGTACTCGAAGAGGGTGGCCTGCGTCTGGCCCTTCAGGTGGTTGTTCTCCGGCTGGTAGGTGTACGGGATGAAGGCGCGGAAGCCGCCCGTACGGTCCTGGACGTCGCGGATCATCCGCAGATGCTCGATCCGCTCGGCGTTGGTCTCGCCGGTGCCCATCAGCATCGTGGACGTCGACTCCACGCCCAGCTTGTGGGCCGCCTCCATGATCTCCAGCCAGCGCTCGCCGGACTCCTTCAGCGGCGCGATCGCCTTGCGCGGCCGCGCCGGCAGCAGCTCGGCACCGGCGCCCGCGAAGGAGTCGAGCCCCGCGGCGTGGATACGCGAGATGGCCTCTTCGACGGACACCTTGGAGATCCGGGCCATGTGCTCGACCTCGGAGGCGCCGAGGGAGTGGATGACCAGCTGCGGGAACGCCTTCTTGATGGCCGAGAAGTGCTTCTCGTAGTACTCGACGCCGTAGTCCGGGTGGTGGCCGCCCTGGAACATGATCTGGGTGCCGCCCAGTTCGACGGTCTCCGCGCAGCGGCGCAGGATGTCGTCGAGGTCGCGGGTCCAGCCCTTGGCGGTGTCCTTGGGCGCGGCGTAGAAGGCGCAGAACTTGCAGGCCGTCACGCACACATTGGTGTAGTTGATGTTGCGCTCGATGATGTACGTCGCGATGTGCTCGGTACCGGCGTAGCGGCGGCGGCGCACGGCGTCGGCGGCCTTGCCCAGCGCATGCAGCGGCGCGGAGCGGTACAGGTCGAGCGCTTCCTCCGGCGTGATGCGACCGCCCTGGGCGGCACGGTCGAGTACGGACTGGAGGTCGGCGTTCTCGGTCACCGGGGCGTCCCTTTCGCAGGCGGGCATCACGACTGAACCAGCGTACGTCAGGGGTCCGACAGCCTCGCTGGCGGCCGGGCCACCGGCCGACGCGATTCAGCCGCTCCCGTTACCGCCCCGCGTACCGGTCCGCCGATGCCGCCTCAACCGCCTCCCGGCGCCGCCTTCACCGCTTCGTCAGCGTCGCCTTGGGCGTCCCGCCCGCCTCGTCGTCCGAGGTGAACTCGATCGTGCCGCCCTTGCCGAGCGTGTACGTCACCCGGGACGTGTTGCCCGTGCAGCCGGGGCCCTGTTTGCCGTCCGAGCGCTCCATGAGCACCAGCTTGGTGTCGGTGGCCGACTCCAGCTTGGCCTTGGCCTCGCAGCGCACCAGCACCGCGTCGTAGGTGGTGTGGATGACGTAATCGCCCTTGCCGCCGGCCTTGATGACGCTGGTCAACGTGCCGTTGGGGATTCCGTGCGAGGTGGTGATGCTGCCGGTCCAGGTGCCGAGGAAGGCCTTGGCCACGGTGGGCCCGCCCGCACTGCCGTCGCCCGGGTCGGACGGCCCGGCCGACTTGGACGGCGGCTTGGCGCCGGCCTGCGCACCGCTGTCGGCGTTGCCGCCCACCCCCGGCATCAGCTGGAAGACGAACGCCGCGGTCGTCGCGGCGGCCAGCGCACCGGCCACCGACAACACCAGCGTGCAGCTCACCCGCCGCGGCCGGTCCTTGCCACCGACCGCGCCGGACAGCGCGATCCGCCGCTCCCCGGCCGTGGGCGACGCGGCCCCGGTCGGCAGGTCGGCGATACCGGGGGCGGTCGGCGGGTGCGCGGGCCCGGTTGCCGGGAAGACCGACGGGCCGCCGGCGACCGGCCAGGACGTGGACTGCGGCGGAGGGCCGGGCGGCCGGGCAGGGATGCCGGTGGCCCCGGAGGCGCCCGGAACCTGCGCCTGCGCATCGAACGGCACCAGCCCGGACACCGCCCCGTACGAGGGATCCGGCGGCCCGAACGCCCCACCGGGCGACACTCCCGCACCGGCTGCGCCCACCGGGCCCGCGCCTACCGGGCCCGCGCCCGCCGAGCCACCGCCCGGAGCCGGGCCCCAGCCTCCCGCGCCCGCTTTTGTCCCTGCCCCGGCCCCCGCGTCCGCCCGCTCCCCCGCATCGCGCCCCGCTTCGGCCCCCTCGTCAAGCCCCGCATCAAGGTTCAGCAGCTCCACCGCCTGCCGGCTGACCCGCTCGACCAGCGCGGCGGGCAGCCACCCGGCCCGCACCAGCCCCGCCGCGCCACCGCTCCCCGCACCCGCGAGGCGGGCCGCCAGCGTCTTGGGTGCGGGGCGGTCCGCAGGGTCCTTGACGAGGCAGCCGGCCACCAACTCCCGTAGCTCACCCGTGAGTTGGGAGCCCAGCTCCGGCTCCTCATGGACGACCTTGTAGAGCAGGGCGGCCGAGGAGTCGCCCGAGAACGGGCCGGCGCCGGTCGCCGCGAAGGCCAGCACCGCGCCGAGCGAGAAGACATCGGCGGCGCCCGCCGCCCCCTTGCCCAGGATCTGTTCGGGCGCCATATAGCCGGGCGACCCGACGGAGACGCCGGTCGAGGTGAGCGACGCGGTGCCCTCCGTGGCCCGCGCGATCCCGAAGTCGATCAGCAGCGGCCCGTCGAGCGTCAGCAGCACATTGGACGGCTTCACGTCCCGGTGCACCAGCCCGAGACCGTGCACCGCGGCCAGCGCCTCGGCCAGCCCCGCGCCCAGCGCCCGTACGGAGTGCTCGGCCAGCGGCCCGACTTCGGCGACGGCCTGAGCGAGCGAGGGGCCGGCGACATAGCCGGTGGCGATCCAGGGGACGGTGGCGTCCGGGTCGGCGTCCAGCACCGGCGCGGTCCAGGCCCCGCCCACCCGCCGCGCGGACTCGATCTCACGCCGGAAACGGGCCCGGAACTGGTCGTCGACGGCGAAGTGCGCATGGACGACCTTCACCGCGACGGTCCGCCCGCCCGCACTGCGCCCGAGGTAGACCCGGCCCATCCCGCCCGCGCCGAGCCGCCCCAGCAGCCGGTATCCGCCCAGAACCCGTGGATCGTCCGCTGCCAGCGGCTCCATGGCGCCTCCCCCTCGATACGGCGCACCCAGCTTATGACGCACGTCATGCCCGCCCCGTTGAACCCTCCACCCCGCTTTTGCCCTCAAACAGTGCGCAACTCGACCATCCTGCCCTCGCGGCAGCCCTGCCTTCGCGGCAGCGTCACCGTCCGGAGAAGCGTCCGTGCCCCACCCTCCCCAGGAAGCACCCCCGCGCCCCGCCCGGCCCCTCGCCGACCCTCTGTCCGGCGCACGCCAGGAGCCCCGCGCCGGACGCCGTAGGCCGACAAGGCGGACGCTGATCACCGGAGCGCTCTTCACAACCCTGGCGCTGCTCGCCTACCCCGTCCTGAAATACGGACAGGTGGGCTCCGGCATCGGCGAGCCCATGTCGTTCAACGAGCCGGCCCCCGACGGCGGTGCCGGGAGGCACACAGCCCTCTCCGCCGACCCGTCCGTACGGATGCCGACCGGCCCGCAGGCGGATTTCCGCACGGCCGACACGCTCGGCGACGGCACCAAGATCGGCGTGACCACGCTCAAGGGGAAGAAGTCCGGGTTCACCGGCAAGGTGTGGGTGTGGGCGCCCGAGGAGTACTACGAGGAGCGGTACCGCAACAGCGCGTTCCCGGTGCTGATCGCGCTGCCCGGAGGCCGCGGCTACCCCGTGAACTACTGGACGCGCCCCGACCTCAAACTGCAGCGCACCCTCGCTGACCTCACCGCACTCGGCCGCAGCAAGCCCTTCCTCCTCGTCATGCCGGTGCTCAACCCCGACAAGGCCCACTACTACGACGGCAGTGACATACCGGGACAGCCGAAGATGGGCACCTGGCTGTCCGACGACGTCCCCGACCTGGTCAAGGCCAACTTCCGGACGTTCACCAGCCGCGACGGCTGGGCCTTCATGGGCTCCTCGTCCGGCGGCTTCGCCGGCCTCAAGCAGGTGCTCCAGCATCCGGACCGCTTCAAGGCGGTGATCGCCAGCGGCCCCGACACCCGCCCGGACTCCCCGTTGTGGCGCGGCCACGAGAAGGAGATGCGGGCGAACGACCCCGAGCGGCTGGCCGCCCGCCTCGCGGCCCGCCCCGGCGCCCCGGACGTGCACCTGCAGTTCCAGATAGGCACGAAGGAACGCGGCCGGGCCAACCTGGAGCGCTTCCTACGCACCTGCGCCAAGGGCCCGGTCAAGGCCGAACTGCACGTCATCCAGGACGGCGGCCACAACGCCAAGGGCTATGTCCGCGGTATGCGGGACGCGAGCCTGGAGGCGATCAGCAAGGTACTGCGCGGCCCGACGCCGTCGTAGTGGCCGCCGCTTTGACGCCGCCGTAGTGGCCGCCGTTTCCGTGACCGGGCCGCGGAAGCCGCTAACGGGTGCCGGCGCCCAGCAGGTCCACCGTCACCCCAACAGAGCCACCTTCACATCCGCCGGGAATCCGGTCGTCGGCCCGACCCGCCGCGCGAATTCCGTGACGCCCCGCAGCTGCTCCGCCCCGAAGCGGAAGTCCAGCGTGGTGAAGTAGCGCTCCAGCACCGGCTCGTCGAAGGTCTCCCAGCGCGCCGCCTGCTCGGCGACCTTGCCGACCTCCTCCAGCGACAGATCACGCGAGGCGAGAAACGCCTCATGCACCTTCTGCACCACGGCCGGCTCGCGCTCCAGGTAGTCGCGCCGGGTCGCCCATACGGCGAAGACGAACGGCAGCCCCGTCCAGTCCTTCCACATCTGGCCGAGGTCGTGCACCTCCAGGCCGAGCCGCGGCCCGTCGTGCAGATTGGCGCGCAGCGCGGCGTCACCGATCAGCACCGCCGCGTCCGCCTCCTGCATCATCAGGCCGAGGTCCGGCGGACAGGTGTAGTACTCGGGCTGCACCCCGATCTTCTCGGCGAGCAGCAGCTGCGCCAGCCGTACGGAGGTACGCGAGGTCGAGCCCAGGGCCACCCGGGCGCCGTCCAGCTTGTCCAGCGGCTTCTGCGAGACGATCACGCAGGACATCACCGGCCCGTCGCAGCCGACCGCGAGGTCGGGGAAGGCGACAAGATCGTCGGCGGCGCGCAGGAATTCGACGAGCGTGACCGGCGCGATGTCGAGATCCCCGCGGACCAGCTGCTCGCTGAGCTTCTCCGGCGTGTCCTTGCTGAGGTCCAGATCGAGCAGGGTGCCCGTACGGGCGAGGCCCCAGTAAAGGGGCAGGCAGTTCAGGAACTGGATGTGGCCCACTCGCGGCCGGATGCGACGTTGATCGGCGTCGGCTCCTGCGGGTGCGTCTCCGAAGGTTGAATTGTCCACATGCGGAGGCTAGACCCGTCTCCCATGGGGTAGCGCGGCGGGGCGGCGTATGGACGTCAGTGCGGTCCGTTAAACGTGATCTTTGGCTCTTCCGCCTCACGAGCGCACCATGCTACGCTCAGCGCAAGTTGCAGTTTGGTTTCCCTTGCAGTACAGAGCCTGCGGAGCATGTGACCCCGCAGGCTCTTGTAGTTTCAGACTTCTTTGCAGGTTCTGGAGCAGGGCAACCCTTTGGCCCAAGGAGGGCTTATGGCTACCGGAACCGTCAAGTGGTTCAACGCTGAAAAGGGCTTCGGCTTCATCGCCCAGGACGGCGGCGGCCCGGATGTCTTCGTCCACTACTCGGCGATCAACGCCTCTGGTTTCCGCTCCCTGGAGGAGAACCAGCAGGTGAACTTCGACGTCACGCAGGGCCCGAAGGGTCCGCAGGCGGAGAACGTTACGCCGGTCTAAGTTGCCCGGCCCGGAATAATTCCAGGTCGCCCCAAGCAGTACCCAAGGAGCCTCGCTCCGCCACTTCGGTGGCGAGCGGGGCTCCTGCCTTTTGATTGCGGCCTGATTTACCGACGATATAAATGGCCACTACATGAACTTTTACCGTCCGGCGCATTACGCAGCGCGTAACGCGTAACTCGGCACCGAATTGCCCGCCCGGCAGTTCACCGCGGGGGCTTACGGGCCCAGGCAATCGGACCACGCCCGATGACGGCCAATGGCGACGCCCAATGACGCATCCGGCCGCCGGGCTGCCGTGGCGGTCGCTCGCTTCCGGCTTACGAAATCGCGCCAGTTGCGGAAGCGAGGACAGGCCGGCGACTCAGAAGAAGACCGTGAGCAGCAAGGGCACAACCGAGGCCGAGACCGCAGCACCGGCGATGGCCAGGGCGATACGCGGTGTGCGCCAGCGCAGATTCCATGGGAAAACGCAGGAGAGCAGGGCCAAGCCGACACCGGTCAGGTAGAGGTAGGGCGCGCTCTTCAGGGGGACCATGACGCTGTCCGGGCAGCTGTCGGGGCCACAGGAGTCCGTAGCCATGGTCGCGAAGCCCAAGAGGAAGAAGGCGGGCAGATAGAGGCTCGCGATAACGGAAAGCGCGATCAGCGGCGGACACCACCACTTACGGTCACGGGCCTTCTGCGCCGACGGGTGACCGGCCGGACTCCGGGGCACGGCGGCGGTCGCAACGTGGTCCGCGCCGACAGGCCGTGACACGTGGTCGTACGGGACGGGCTGCGGCGGCCGAGCAGGCGCATGGGTCATGGTGGTAGTCAACCCTCCAGGGCGCGGAGTGCCATCAGGAAATGTACTCAGCCAGGTGCGGACAAGTACTCACCCCGCGGCAGCCAGCAAGGATCGGGCACCGAGCAGGCGCATAGAGCAGGTGTGCGGATCGCGCGTATCGAACTGATCACGGAAAGTGGTCACATCGGAACATGACGCGGCCTACGGTGGGCAAGATGAGCGAGAACATGCCCCCGCAGAAGCCCTGCCCCGACTGCGGTGGCAGAGGAACCGTGGACTGGGAGACGCAGACCGGCGACAAGGTCACCACACAGTGCTCCGGATGCGGCGGCACCGGAACCGTCCTGGCATAGGGGAGGCAGACGTGGCGGCCTTTAGTAGGAACGGCAAGCCGGTCGGCCTGGACGCGCAGTACGTCGGCAAGCTGCCGTGCTCGACCTGCGGAATACGGTCGATGAAGCTGCCCGGGCGGCAGGGCGGCCTGTGCATCCCCTGCTATGCCGAGGAGTGTTCGGCCGCGGGGCGACGGGCGGCGACGGCCGGTGCGTGGGTCACGGCGAATTTCGTGGGCGACCCGTGTCTTGCATGCGGGTCGAGGTCCGTCGACGCCAACGGCTGGGCGTTCTGGTGCAACTCCTGCGATATGCAGACGGCGGTGGCGCTGCCGCCGCGATGAGCCCACCGCGGTGATGGGTGCGGCAGTTGGTTGCCCTGTCTACAACGGCCTTCATGCGTAGCGTGGAAGGTGAGGCACGAGCAGAGTACGGTCCCCGGCCGTACTCGCTGTCGCACCACCGCACGCCCCGAAGTCCCCCATGTTCAACGGCCGAGAAGAAAACGAACGCAGCCTGACGGCGCCGCTGCCGGCTCCCCGGTTTGTGGCCTGGTGGGTATGGAGCGGCATGGGCCTTCTCGGCTTGATTGGTGTGTTGTGGTGGTCAGCGGACACGAAAGGGACCTCTACAGGCGCACGGCTGGCGATCTTCCTGGTCCTGATGCTGCTCGTGTATTTGCTGTGGAGGGCAACGCGAGCCTGGCTGGCTTACAAGCCGGGAGCGGTGGACGTACAGCAATTGGAGGACGCCACGCCGGCAAGCACCCCCAAACCGTCCGACGTCGACCTGACGGCCAAGCTGCGCCAGCGGCTGTCCGACAGCAGCATGTATCCGCCGACGACGCTGCCCGCCCAGGCCCCGCCCGAAACGTTCTTGGAACTGCTCGGCGATGTCGAGATCGATCCCAAAAAGCTGGGAACCGCGCTACCAAGACTGCTCAGCCGACTACGTCCAAAGCTGGCCTACCGGGTCGGAGGGGTCCTCCAGTTCCGCAAGATGGCGCCGGATCAGTTCGGAATGACAGTCACCGTTACCGCGTTCCTGTTCGGCGGCTCGCGCGCGACAACCATTTGGGGAAGCGATTGGAACGACGTCATTCGCAAAGCCAGCAGCTGGGTCATCAGCACGCTGTTGCCCGTCACCCGAGCGGGCAGGATGCCGCCCTGGCGCCGGTGGTGGGGGCGAGAGCTCAATCCCGAGTTGTATGAGGCGTACCAGGAGGCGAACGAGCTGAGCCGCGCCGGGCGGCATCTTGAGGCACTGGAAAAGTACTTCACCACGGTAAGGCTCGACCCCAAGAACCCCTACCTACGGGCCGAACTGGCGGAGACACAGGAGAAGTTGGGGCTGCACATCGATGCGCTCGACACCTGCCAAAGGGCGCTCGCGCTCGACGGGCAGTATGCAGGCAGTTATCGAGAACGTCTATGGCTAGGGCGTCACCGACTCCGATATTTCTGGCATCCGCGCCGCTTCCGTGAATTGCTGGGCCTCCGGTACCGCAATTCGATCATCCTTGGCACCGCCGAGGTGACGGCAGATCAGTGGTGCAATGGCAAGGGAACCAATGGCGAACATACGGGTAAGAACCTGACACCGCTCCTTGTGGAGCGGTACTGGCCCACCGTCCCACGCTTGACCGGAACTGGACAGAACGAGCAAACCTGCAAGGATTCACTGTGGAAAATGTTGACGAATAGAGCGGACCGAGAAAAGATTCGCCTGGTCTTTCAACTTGCTTCCTGGCAGGAGACGAAACTTCTTGCCCGGGATAACAAATGGGCCAGCGTCTGGCTCTACTGGCCTGTTTTGCTGTGGAGTTGGGCTCGGATGATCTGGCCCGCTGCGTACTACCAAAGCGTGCGCGGCCCTCGACCTCCGGTTACCCTCGGAGCCTTTCGGGTCAACCGTAAGGCCTGGGCACCATTGCGCCTGGCCTGGGCCAGCTGGGCGTACAACGAGAGCCGAGGAGAGCGGGAAAGGCGCGCTCAAACTGGCTGGGGCGCTAGATCCAAGATCGCCTGGAATGGACTGAACGTCAAATTTCTCGAACGTAAGCTTCGGTCCGCGACCCGGAGGGCGCGCGGCGACTGGCTCACCAACTACAACGTGGCGTGCGCCTACGCCGTTGCGGTGCAAGCCGATTGGGATGATGTGCACCGCCAGCGAGATCTCGCCCGGCACGCCGTCGAACACCTTGAGAAGGCAGTGCTGACCACCAGAAAGAACTTCACCATGGTTGAGCGAGCATGGCTAGTCGAGGAGGACCCCGATCTGACTCCGCTTCGAGATAAGAAGACGCCCGGGAATGAACTCTTCAATGATTTCGCGCGGACTGCGTACCCGAGGGCTGAAACGTTCGAGGAGAACCCTCCGGGCCGTCAACCCGACGAACAGCTAAGGGAGTACGACTACCGGCTCCTCGAAGAGACCGCCAAAGTGATGCAGCAGGTCTGGAATCGACGGAGCGAGACGGCAGACATTGATATTCAGCGCGCGGCAGAATGGCTTCGCACCGAGAGCAAGATCTGGATGTTCATACGACAGATCTCTGGCAAGGAGAACAAATACAGGTGGCAGGACCGGGTGAGTCTGATCCACTATATCCAGGCCGACTGCCGGTCAGCGTCTTGCTCTGCCCCAGGATTCCCGCCCCCGTTGGTGCTGGACGAAACCACCTCCACGAACGCCCGGCCGGGTCCCACGAAGGTCGAGAATGCTCTGGCGACTTTGAACCGCGATATCGCAACGGCACACGCCTACTCAACCAGCGATCAGGGCCAAAAACTTCTCCGGGAGCGCGCTGCGGACGGTGTGGCACGCCTGGATGCGCCGACGATCCGCCAGCTGTCCATGGGGTACGCGGCGGCCTGGCAGACCCTCGACGACTGGCTGGAGCGGGAAGTCGATCACAGGCAGTTCCGCAAGGCCCTGGGAAGAGTTCCGCAGCTGACGCGACCGTTCCCCTCGACAGCTCACGGACCGCCGAACCTGGAGATTTGATCAGCTAGCCGATCAAGTCGGCCTTCACGGCCGTGATGAAGCGGTCCCAGGCGCCGGCCGGGATGAGCAGCGCCGCCCCGTCAGGGTTCTTGGAGTCCCGGACGGGGACGAGGCCCGGGAAGTCGTCGGCGACCTCGACGCAGTCGGCGCCTTCGGCGTTGCTGTAGCTGCTCTTGCGCCAGTTGGCGGCGCCGAGGAATCCTTCGGCGACCTCAAGGCATTCGCCGCCGTCACCATTGCTGTAGCTGCTCTTGCGCCAATGCGCAGCGCTCAAGTCAAGGTCCTTGCTGGCCATTTCGGTAGTCCTCAGCCGCTTCTTCGATGATGGCAAGGGACGCCTCCGGTGGCAGTGCGGCGGCCCTGAGCCGATCGTATGCCTTGCGGTACTGCTTCACGAGGGCCGGATCGTCAATGGTCTGGCCGTGGTACGGCCCCTCCGTGTACATCAGCGGCGGCTCGTCATCGAACTCCATGAACATGAGCGACAGTTCCATGAAGGGCCGGGTCAGCGCATTCCGCGGCAGGATCTGCAGAAAGACGCGACGCCCCCGCACCAAGGCGGCGATCTGGTCCAGCTGTTCGGCCATCGCCAAAGGCGGAAGGAGTGGGTTCGGGCGCACCAAGGACTCGTCCAGGATGACCCAGTACTCCAGCTTGCCCGGAGCGTCGAAGAGTTTGGCTCGCAGCAGCCGAGCCCGGACCTTCGCATCGACCTCCTCGGGGAGGTCGAGCGGATGCGTGGAGTGGACGACCGCCCGCGCATACGCTTCGGTCTGCAGCAAGCCCGGGATGAGCGCATTACTCCACCGCTCGATGGTCCGGGCCCGTGTCTCAGCCTCCGCGATCGGCGCGAAGTACTCAGCGTGCGCGCCCCGCCTGGCCTTCCGTACGTCGTCGCAACGCCGCTCAAAGAACCCGTCGGTCTTCAGCACACGGTCCACATGACGGGCCAGATCCGACGGCATGCGTCGCTTCCCGCGCTCGATCTCGCTCAGGTAGCTCACGCCGTAGAAGCTGCCCTCCACGAGAGCCTGGAGCGTGAGCCCCGCAGCCTCCCGCTTCCAGCGCAACTCCTTGCCGTAGAAAGCGGGGACGCTCGCCGAGCCGTCAATGTCCTTGGGTGCAGCCATGGTTACCCGTTTCGCGCTTCACGCAGTGGAGTCCAATTCGCTTCCACGCTACGCCGCGTGACGTCACTCTGTGAGGGCTTCGTCACAATGCGCACAGGGAGGCGTACCACTTATGCCCAACCACATCCACGACGACGTACACGACTGCACCGAGTTGCTCCGCGCCGCACTCAAGGCCCACGGCATCACGTTGCCGTCACTCGGTGTCGATCTGCCGAGCCTCGTCGGCAGTTACGCGATTCCCCTCGTCGCCCTCGGCAACTGCAACACCGCCACCGCTCGCCGGCTGGCCGAGGCGCTGCGCAAGGCCGCCGTGCAATGAAGCGCCCGCTCACGCTTGAGCTGTTGGCCCTGCCCAAAGAAGTTCCCGTGGTCCGGCACGCCGTGCGCGAGCATCTGGGCGGGCCGTGCGCCGAGGTGCAGCTCTGCGTCACCGAAATACTGGGGAATGTGATCCGGCACCTCGGGGAGGGCACGCCCGTGACCGTCCGCATCAGGGGCGCCGACGGTGGCCGTACTCGCGTGGAGGTCAGCGATCCGGACCCCCGTGCGCTGCCGGTGCTGCTGGAGGCGACCGGTGAGGACGAGTCGGGGCGGGGCCTGGCGCTGCTGGATGCCGTCTCCGTGCGGTGGGGCGTGCTGCGGGGCGGCGACGGCAAGACCGTGTGGTGCGAGCTGGCGGAGGCGTAGTGCCGGAGATACGACAGACCCCGTGCCACCTCCCCCACAGAGGTGACACGGGGTTCCAGTTTGACGCGGTAAAGGCCCCGGCTCCAGAGCGGAGTCACTTCCTTTCGTAAAGCGCGGCTATGTCTTTGGCGAAATCTCGGGCCACGGCGGACCGGCGCAGCTTCAGAGATGGGGTGAGATGCCCGGTTTCCTCACTGAAGTCCGCCGGAATCACCGCGAAATGACGAATGGATTCGGCCCGGGAGACCGGATCGTTGGCGTCATCGACGGCGCGCTGGAGATCGGCCAGCAAGCGCCCGTCGTGAACCAGTTCCTCAGGCGGCACGTTCTGCTTCTTGTGCAGAGGAGGGCGCCATCGACCCCGAGGACCTGGCCCACGTCTCGCCGTAGTGACCAAGCACATCCGCCGCTTCGGCGAGTACTCCACCCATGAACTCGGCCTCCAGCCCGAGGCGTACGACCCGCACCTGGACGTCGACTTCAGCCCGCTCCGCGGCGACAGCCCGCCCGCACCGGACGGCTACAGCCAGGCGTCCTGATCCAGGCGAGCGAGTCCGCCGTGCCGCTGTGAAGCCGCGGGTTCAGATGCTCCAGTTGCGTGAGCACAGGACGAGCAGGTACCCGTCAGGGTCGGCGACGGTCACGCCGTACTTGTCCCAGTAGGGGTTGTGCGCGGGAACCCTGGTGCCCCCATTGACCTCCAGGCGGTCGACCAGGGCTTGGTCGACCGGGGCGCCGAGGTAGACGACGAACAGGTCGTCCACTGTCGGGGTGGGTTCGAGCGGCTGTTCGGGGTCATGCGTGAGTTCGAAGTGCCAGGCGGCGCCCGGCGGGCCGACCATCAGGAGGTCGTGCTCACCCGTGACTCGCTCAGTGGAGCGCCACAGGATGTCCAGGCCGAGACCGTCTACGTAGAAGCGCTCGGCGGCTGCGAGGTTCCGTGAGGGCCGGGCCACCCGGATCCGGGTCGTGGAGTCGATCACGTGGAACGCTCCAGGGCGGCGCGCCAGACCGGGCTGTCGACGTAGTGGTTGTCGAAGCGTTCCGAGGACTCGGCGATCTCCTTCGGGTCTGCCTCACCGCGCATCACCCGGCCGAGCAGGCGCAGGTAGTCGAACCTGCCCATGCCGGGGGTGAAGACGAACAGGACATCCGCCTCGCAGCCCGGGGCGGCCGCGAAGGCGTGCGGGGTGTGGGGCGGTACGGCGAGGAAGTCGCCTGCCTTGAGGACGGTGACTTCCTCGCCCACCAGGACCTGCAGGGCTCCGCTGATGACGAAGAAGAGTTCCGATGCCCGGGTGTGGAAGTGGGCGGGCGCCCCTATCGCGCCCTTGGCGAAGGTGGATCGGTAGCTCGTGCAGCCGCCTGCGGTGCCGTCCGAGTCGGCCAGCAGGGTCATCACGCTGCTCGGGTCGGCACAGGTCTCGGCGTCTGCATGGCGGGTCAGCATCGCCTCGAGCGGGGTCGTGGTCGCGGGCATGGTGGGCGTTTTTTCGTTCATGATCGTGATCCTAAGTGCGAGGGTGGGACAGGACTGGGCGAGGCGTGTCAGCCGCCCAGCGTGATCAGGGCTGCGATCGCTGGGCCGAAGGCACCGCCCAGCTGGTAGCAGAGGTTGAACAGGCCGATCGCTGTGGGGCGCTGAGTGGTCGGCGCGGCCTGGGTGGCGTATACGGCGAGCGTGGCCTGGCCAGCGCTCGTCGTGAAGACGGCCAGCGTCGCGACCAGCAGGAGCAGCGGCGCCCAGGGGGTCAGCACGGCGGTGAGCGGGGCCAGCGCTCCGACCGTGAGCAGGATCGTCAGGACCCGCGGGCGGCCCAGCCGGGCCGAGGCCGCGGCCAGCACCATGGAGAGCGCGGAGCCTGCGAGGAGAGCGACCAGCTGGCCGGTGCCGATCGTGGAGGTCGACCAGTCGGTACGGTCGCGCAGCAGCTGCGGGATGGTGAAGAGCAGCGTGAAATACGAGGTCGCGAAGGTGCAGGCGAGCAGGGCGGAGAGGGCGAAGGCCCGGGTGCGCAGCAGCGTTGCGGGGACGAAGCCCGTGGGGTTGGACCGGATGTGCAGGGCCAGTAGCACGGTCGTCAGCAGCGAGGCGGCCACCGCCGGGAGCGGGTAGCGCGGGATGAGTACCAGGGCCGTCGCCGTCAGGACCAGCAGGGCGGCGCCCCGGCCGTCGAAGGGGGTGGTCTGCTTGGGTGCGGACAGGTCGGCGCGGCGCATGACCGCCGGCAGGGCCAGGAGGGCGACCGCCCCAACGGCGAGGGACACCCGCCAGGAGGCCGTGCCCGCGATCGCCGAGCCGAGCAGCGGTCCGACCGCGCCCAGCGTCCCGAAGCCCGCCGTGATCACGCCCATTCGGCGGACCGAACCCGCCAGGCTCATCGCCGCGGTGACCAGGCCCGCGCCGCCCACCGCCTGGGCCGCCCGGCCTGCCATGGCCAGCGGCAGCCAGGGCGCCACGGCGACGACCGCGGTGCCGGCCACGATCAGGGCCGCGCTCAGCCGGAGCGTGTTGCCCAGGCCGCGGCGGCGCAGCAGGCCCGCCATCAGCGGGGTGCCGACGGCCATGGCCCAGGCGAAGACCGTGACGAGCCAGGTCGCCGTGGCCGTACGGACGCCGAGCGAGCCAGCCATGTCGGGCAGGATCAGGACCGGGCTGTTGGCGCTCGCGGCGACCGGGGTGGCCAGCAACGCCAGCCATGCAGACGGGACGTGGCGCGAAGCCGGCGTGGCGGGCGCGGTGGCGGGGGCCGGTGCCTGCGCGGCGTAGCGGGGGCGGGTGAGCAGAGACATGGCAGGCTCCGGAAGGTGAGGGGGTCGGCGTGGAGGGCTCAGGGAAGTCAGGAAGGCGGTTCAGGCAGGCCAAGCAGCTCACGCAGCTCAGGCGGCTCAGACCGTGGTGACGACCTCGTGGTAGGCGAGCCGCGGCGAGCGCGGGAACCAGGCGTCCGCTCCGGGGCGGCCGATGTTCACGACCATCAGAGGCGTGTGGTCGTCGTCCAGGAACTCCTTCTGCACACCCGGGAAGTCGAAGCCGGTCATCGGCCCCGCGGCCAGCCCCGCCGCGCGCACGCCGAGGATGAAGTACGCCGCCTGGAGCGTCGCGTTGAGCAGCGCGGACTCCTCGCGGACCGGGCGGTTGGCGAAGAAGAGGTCCTTGGCCCGTGGGAAGTGCGGGAGCAGCGCGGGGAGCTCCTCGTGGAACTCGTTGTCGGCGGCGAGGACCGCGATCAGCGGCGCGGCCGCAGTCTTACGCCGGTTCCCCTCGTCCATGAGGTCCACGAGCCGCTCGCGGGCCTCGTCGGAGCGGACCAGGACCACCCGCAGCGGCGACTGGTTGTAGGCGGTCGGGGCGTACTTGACCAGGTCGTAGATCGCCTGGACCTGGTCCTCGGTCACTGGCTCGGTGGTGAAGGTGTTGGCGGTGCGGGCCTGGCGGAAGAGGAGGTCCTGGGCGGTGGGGTGGAGAGCGAGCTCGGACATCGGGGGTGCTCCTGTCGTTCAGTCTTGATAATCTCAACGTTGAGATAAAAGCAGCTCGACTCTCTCAACGTCAAGTGTCTTAACGTTGAGAAGATGTCCATTGAGAGGAGTGACAGTGATGAGCGATGCCGTGGACGCGATCATCGGTCAGTGGGCCAAGGAGCGCCCCGACGTGGTGGAGGATCTCTGGCCGGTGCAGCTCTTCGGGCGGATCCAGCGGCTGGCCCGGGTGGTCGACAAGTCCGCCAGGGCCGCGGCCGCCGCACACGGCGTGGAGCACGGCGAGTTCGACGTGCTCACCACGCTGCAGCGCTCCGGGCCGCCCTACACCCTCACCGCCGGGGCCTTCCTCAAGGCATCCATGGTGACCTCCGGTGCGATCACCAACCGCATCGACAAGATGGAGGCCAAGGGCCTGGTCGAGCGAGTACGTGACGGCGACGACCGGCGCACCATCAAGATCCGCCTCACCGAACACGGACACGAGGTCACCCGGGCCGCCTTCGCCGACCATCTGGCGAACTACGCACAGCTGCTCGCCGACGTGGACCGCGACCTGGTCGACAAGACCGCCGAGGGCCTCCGCCAAGTGCTGGAGACCCTCGGCGACACCACCATCAAGTGATGGCTGTCCGAATGCACACGGTGGGCCGGATGTGATGGCCGTCGCACCCCGTTCGTGATGCCGCCAGTGCGCGGCGTCCGGCTAAGCCTCCACCTCGTACGTTTCGGGAGCCGCCGTCCAGGACGAGGTCGCCGGCGCGACCGGCGCCGCCTTGCCCAGATCCACCGCGAGCGACGCCGTCGCGGCATCCAGGTATGGAGCGCGAGTACATCCGCGACCGCACCCTCGAAGGCCACGAATCCGCCCGCAAACGCGGCAAGACCATCGGCGGCGCCGGCGTCACCGACGACTCCATGCCCATGGCCCTCCACCTGCGCGACCAGGAGATGAGCCTCCGCGACATCGCCAAGCGACTCGTCATCACCACGGGCGCAAAGAAGGGCCGGCACCCCTCACCCGCGACCGTCATGCGGATGCTGCGCGAACACGACGAACAGACCGTCACAGTCTCGGCCCCATAGACGGCCGCGTCAGACGATCAAGAACATTCCATGGCGGGTTTCTGGCGTATCCAGTTTCATGCCCCTAGCCAGAGCCGCATCACCCGACAGCGCCGGGTGGCCCCACCCGATCGACGAGTCCGCCCGGTGTCCATCGCGCCCCGCCCATCAACCGCCCGAGGCCCGCCCAGGCGAAGTTCATCATCGTGGCCGCCGTGTCCTTGGCCGAAGAGTGCTCCCACTCCCCCGAAGCACCTTCGTCCGTACGGGCGTTGGCCCATTCGGCGAGTGACTCGGCCGCGCCGATCAGGGCGTGCGCAACCCCCGCCACCTCCCGTTCGGCCAGCTCACCGGCGCAGCCCGCCTCCTTTGCCGCCGCGCCGATCAGATCCGTCACGAACTCCGCGATCTCCGCCCGCATCGCGGCGACTTCGCGCGCGAACGGCTCCCCGTGCGTCCGCGCCTGCTGATGCAGCACCGCCCAGCTGTCCGGATGCTCCGCGGTGTGCGAGAAGAAGCCCTTCAGCCCGCTCCACAGTCGCCGGTCGGCCGCCGCCCCGGGTTCGACCGCCGCCGTCAAGGCCGCCACCAGCGCCGCCGACTCCCGCCGGATCACCGCGCTGAACAGGTCCTCCTTCGAATTCAGGTAGAGGTAGACCAGCGGCTTGGAGACCCCGGCCACCTCGGCGATCTCGTCCATCGAGGCCGCCCGATAGCCACGCCGCGCGAACGTCAGCACCGCGGCGTCCAGCATCTGCTGCTCCCGGACGGCGCGCGGCACCCGCTTGCTCTTCACAGCTCCCACCCTGAATGTCCCTCCATCCCGCCCCTTTACTGCCGAGTAAGTTTACGATCTTCGCCTTCTACCCCTCTTTTCTTGACACGATCCCCGCCATGGCGAGACGATACGTCTCGTTACGTTGACGGACCGGCAGCCTGTGCCCGCACCCCCTCCGGAGGTCACCCCATGGAGCAGTTCATCGACGCCGCCCCCGGCATCCGCCTGTGGACCGAGCAGCGCGGCGCGGCCGACGCACCCCCGTTGCTGCTGATCATGGGCGCTCAGGCGACCGGCGTCGGCTGGCCGGAGCCGCTGGTCGATGCGCTGGCCGCGCACCACCGGGTCATCCGCTACGACCACCGCGACACCGGTCGCTCCACCTGGCCGTTCGACGAGCGGCCGTACCGGATCGCGGATCTCGCCGATGACGTGATCGCGGTCCTGGACGGGCTGGGCATCGGGCGGGCGCATATCGTCGGCATGTCATTGGGCGGCATGCTGGCCCAGATGATGCTCGCCGACCACCCCGACCGACTGCTCAGCGCCACTCTCATCGGCACCAGCGCCCTCAGCACCACCCCCTACACCACCCCCGACGGCAGCACGGTCCCGGTCGAGGCGCTCCCGGGCATCTCACCCGAGGTCCTGGAGCTGTGGGCCCGTCCGGTCGAGGATCATGGCCAGGCGGCCGAGGTGCAGCGCCGGATCGAACACTGGCGCGTACTCGCCGGTGACCAACTCCCCTTCGACGCCGACCACTTCCACGCCCTCGAACAGCGGGTCATCGCGCACACCGGCCACCACCGCACCGGCACCGCGCACGGTCGCGCCGACAACAGCGGCATGCTGCGCACCGACCAGCTCGCCAAGAACGAGGTGCCCACCCTCGTGGTCTCCGCGCCCGCCGAGCCGGTCTTCCCGCCGCCGCACCCCGAGCACCTCGCGCAGTGCGTCAACGGCGCGTATGTCGTCGAGATCCCGGGGATGGGGCATGCGCTGCCGCCCGCCGTACAGGGGCCGCTCGCCACGGCGATCCTGGCCCATACGGGGGCGACGGCGACGGGCTGAGGGGACGGCCGCCGCACGCCCCGGCGCACATACGACGGCGCCCCCACAGCCAGTACTCCAAGGCTGCGGGGGCGCCGTCGTGCGGTCGCTTCGGGTCAGCTCGCGGTGGCCGCGGCGGGGACCGGGGTGGCCTCCGGCGTGGCCGGCGTGCCGGCCTCGGTGTCGCCGATGCGGATGCTGGTCGCGCTCGCGTAGGCGTCGCGGTCCAGGATCTTCTCCTTGGCGGAGACCAGGATCGGGATGACCGCCTGGCCGGCGACGTTGGTGGCCGTACGCATCATGTCCAGGATCGGGTCGATGGCCATCAGCAGGCCGACGCCCTCCAGGGGGAGACCCAGCGTGGAGAGGGTCAGCGTCAGCATGACCGTCGCGCCGGTCAGACCGGCGGTGGCGGCGGAGCCGATGACGGAGACGAAGGCGATCAGGATGTAGTCGCCGATGCCGAGGTGGACGTCGAAGATCTGGGCGATGAAGATCGCGGCGATCGCCGGGTAGATCGAGGCGCAGCCGTCCATCTTGGTCGTCGAGCCGAACGGCACCGCGAAGGAGGCGTACTCACGCGGCACGCCGAGGCGCTCGGTGACCTTCTGGGTGACCGGCATGGTGCCGACCGAGGAGCGGGAGACGAAGGCCAGCTGGATGGCGGGCCAGGCGCCGCGGAAGAACTGGAGCGGGTTGACCTTGGCGACGGTCGACAGCAGCAGCGGGTAGACGCCGAAGAGGACGATCGCGCAGCCGACGTAGATGTCGACGGTGAAGGTCGCGTACTTGCCGATCAGGTTCCAGCCGTACGTCGCGATGGCGTTGCCGATGAGGCCGACGGTGCCGATGGGGGCGAGGCGGATGACCCACCACAGGGCCTTCTGGAGCAGTTCGAGGACCGAGCGGCTGACCTTGAGGACCGGCTCGGCCTTCTCGCCGAGCTGGAGGGCGGCGATACCGGCGACGGCCGCCATGAAGACGATCTGCAGGACGTTGAGCTCGGTGAACGGCGTGATGATGTCGGTGGGGACGATGCCGGTCAGGAAGTCGATCCAGGAGCCCGCGTGGTCGGGGAGCTTGCCGTCCTTGGGGGTCAGGCCGGTGCCCGCGCCGGGGTGGGTGAGCAGGCCGATCGCCAGGCCGATCGCTACGGCGATCAGCGAGGTGGCCATGAACCACAGCAGGGTGCGGGTGGCGAGCCGGGCGGCGTTGTTGACCTGCCGCAGATTGGTGATCGACACCAGGATCGCGAAGAAGACCAGCGGGGCCACGGCCAGCTTCAGCAGCTGGACGAAGAGGTCGCCGATGTGCTCCAGCGTGGAGGTGAGCCAGCCGAGGTCACCGCTCTTGGCGATCCAGCCGAGCAGCACGCCCAGGGCGAGGCCGGCCAGGATCTGAACCCAGAACGGGACCTTGGGTATGCGGGAGGACTTGGGGGTCTGGGGGGCCTGTGAAGACTCGGCGGTCTCGGCAGACGTGGACAACGGACACACTCCGGGAACAGGTAAGACGTCGGGAAAACGGCGTAAGTGAGCGCCAGGAGGTCCGTGCTTCAGACAGGATCTCCGGCCGCTGGACGAGGTCAGTCAGCGGCGGCAACAGGCCGCGGACATACAGCGGCAAAGATCGACGTGCAGGCGCGCCACGAGCGGAACGCTCATGGGGAACGGGGGCGCGGCTGCGGTCTTCATGACAAGTACGTTAACACTTGAACTTTGAGGAACCCAAAGAAAATCTTTGGGATCTCCGGGGGTGGACAAGCGGAACCACGGCGGAACGCCCCGTCAACAACACGACAGGCGCCCGGCCGTGGAGCAAAGTCCACGGAACGGGCGCCTGTCGTGAGATGCGGCGACTGCGAGGCAGCTGTGAGGCGTCTTACATAAAGGTCTGAATCTTTAGAGCAGCCCGTCTTCCTGGCTGGCGTTGGCGGCGAGGCGCTCGCGCTGGCGGTCGACCTTGGCGACGATCTGCTCGGACATCGCGTCCCGCTGCTTGCGCAGCAGCACAAAGCTGAGCGGCGCGGAGATCACGATGGCGAGCAGCAGCATCCAGACGGTGTTGGCCGCGCCGACGGCGAGCGGAATGATCCGGAAGTAGGCCAGCACCCACACCACGGCGAAGCAGGCGACGAAAAGGCCGATGCGAAGGGCGGTGTAGCGGATCGTGGCGAACTTTGGGCTACTCACGGACGGGACCTTCTTCTCAACGGCAACCTAAAGGGTCGCCGTCCAGTCAAGCACAGCGCCTGGGCCGATCTTCCCGGCCCCCGGCACAGGCCCGGACCCGGCACTCCGGCGCAGCACATCGGCGCAGCTCAGCGGCCCGGCCGGTCAGCCCAGCTCCAGCCACATGGTGATGTCGTCGCGGAAATCGTCGTCGGCGACCTTGATCGCGCCGGGGACGCGGCCGACCTCTTTGTAGCCGCAGGCCTCGTAGAAGCGGCTGATGCCGGTGCCGCCCCGGCAGGTGAGCCGGATGCCGGTGATGCCGTCGAAGCCGCGGGCGGCGTCGGCGACCGCGGTCATCAGCCGGCGGCCGGTGCCCTGACCCTGGAGGGAAGGGTGGACCATGACGGCGTAGACCCATAGCCAGTGGTTCATCAGGCGGTGGCCGTTGAAGGTGAGGAACGCCGTCGCCAGGATCCGGCCGTCCTCGTCGCGGCCGACCAGCAGTCGCTCGCGGCCCTCGGCCATGGCCGTCAGATGCTTGAGCAGCTCGGGGCGTATGTCTTCCCGCGTCACCGGCGGGAGAAAGCCGACCGCGCCGCCGGCGTTGGAGACATCGGCCCACAACGCGCAGATGTCATCGCGGAGTTCGGGAGTGACGGAAGGGTCCAGGTCGAAACGCACGTTCATGACCCGGACCCTAACTCTCGCCACTGACAGCGCCGCTGATCAGGTCAGAGGCGCATCGGCTGGGGGGATTCGCGGCGCTCCGGGTCCGGGCCCGGGTACTCGCGGATGGCCTCGTAGCGGGTGTTGCGCTCGACGGGGCGGAAGCCGGCGTCGCGGATCAGCTCCAGCAGGTCGTCACGGGTCAGCTTGTTGGGCGTGCCGTAGTTGTCCGCATCGTGCGTGATCTTGTACTCGACGACCGAGCCGTCCATGTCGTCCGCGCCGTGCTGGAGGGCGAGCTGGGTGGTGTGCAGACCGTGCATCACCCAGAAGCACTTGACGTGCGGGACGTTGTCGAAGAGGAGGCGGGAGACCGCGAAGACCTTCAGGGCCTCGGCGCCGGTCGCCATGGTGGTGCGCGCCTGGAGCCGGTTGCGGACCTTGCCGTCCTTCATGTCGACGAAGTCGTGCTGGTAGCGCAGCGGGATGAAGACCTGGAAGCCGCCGGTCTCGTCCTGGAGTTCACGCAGCCGCAGCACGTGGTCGACGCGGTGGCGGGGCTCCTCGATGTGCCCGTAGAGCATCGTCGAGGGGGTCTTGAGGCCCTTTTCGTGGGCGAGGCGGTGGATGCGCGACCAGTCCTCCCAGTGGGTGGCGTGGTCGACGATGTGCTGCCGGACCTCCCAGTCGAAGATCTCGGCGCCGCCGCCGGTCAGCGACTCCAGGCCGGCGTCGATCAGCTCGTCGAGGATCTCGGAGGCGGACAGGCCCGAGATGGTCTCGAAGTGGTGGATCTCGGTGGCGGTGAAGGCCTTCAGGGAGACGTCCGGCAGGGCCTTCTTCAGCTCGCGCAGCGACCGCGGGTAGTAGCGCCACGGCAGGGTCGGGTGCAGGCCGTTGACGATGTGCAGCTCGGTGAGGTTCTCGTTCTCCATCGCCTTGGCGAGGCGGACGGCCTCCTCGATGCGCATCGTGTACGCGTCCTTCTCGCCCGGCTTGCGCTGGAAGGAGCAGTAGGCGCACGACGCGGTGCAGACATTCGTCATGTTGAGGTGACGGTTGACGTTGAAGTGGACGACGTCGCCGTTCTTGCGCGTACGCACCTCATGGGCGAGACCGCCCAGCCATGCCAGGTCGTCGGACTCGTAGAGGGCGATACCGTCCTCGCGGGTCAGCCGCTCCCCGGCGTGGACCTTCGCCTCCAGCTCGCGCTTGAGGCCCACATCCATCGACGCAGCCATCCGGTCGCCTCCCAGTCTCTGCCGTGTCGCCAGGCGTATCTCTAGACGTATCTCTAGACGTTTCCCTAGCCGTTTCGATGCGTAAAACGAGCTTTGCCGAGCCTACTCCCCCGTTATCGGGGCGGACGGAGCCCCCTGGTGCCGTCCCGTCCGCCCGTCCGCTTCCGTGTGACCGGCCGGCGTCCGGTGGCCTATTCGGCCTCTTCGGGCAGCTCGCCGACGCGGTTCTCCCACTTGGTGGAGAGCACGATCGTGGTGCGCGTACGGGAGACGCCCCTGGTGCCGGACAGCCGCCGGATGGTGCGCTCCAGGCCGTCCACATCGCCCACCCGCACCTTGAGCATGTACGAGTCCTCGCCGGCGATGAACCAGCAGTCCTCGATCTCGGCGAGGTCGCGCAGCCGGCGTGCGACGTCCTCGTGGTCGGCGGCGTCCGACAGGGAGATGCCGACCAGTGCGGTGACGCCGAGGCCGAGCGAGGCGGCGTCGACCGTCGCGCGGTACCCGGTGATCACACCGGCCGCTTCGAGGCGGTTGATCCGGTCCGTGACGCTGGGCCCGGAGAGGCCGACGAGCCGGCCGAGCTCCGCGTACGAGGCCCGGCCGTTCTCGCGAAGTGCCTGGATGAGCTGCCTATCCACCGCGTCCATGCCCTCAAGCCTTCCAATCTTTACGCATTTTCGGGTTCTGCATGTAGAATCTAAGGCATACAGGGCTTCAGCCCTGCGAATCTTTCAAGCGATCAAAGACGATCCCACAGGAGTTGTCACCGTGTACTCGATCGAGATGGCCTACGCCCGCATGCGCGAGCTGCAGGACCAGGCCAATCGTTCACGTGCCCACAAGCCCACGGAACCGCGGGCCCGGCGCCGCTTCGGCCGCGCCGCAGCGAAGAAGCGCTAGGGAGCGTCCGGGGCCTCCTCTTCCTTTTCCTTGGAGCCGCCCCGCAGCTCCCCCTCCCAGCGCCGGTACAGCCCGTGCGGCACCTCTGCCGCATCGAGCACCCGGCCGGCGACGAAATCCACCAGATCCTGGATGTGCGTCGCCCCCGCATAGAACGCCGGTGAGGCGGGCAGCACCACGGCGCCCGCCTCGTCCAGCGCCACCAGATGCTTCAGCGTCGGACCGTTGAGCGGCGTCTCGCGCACCGCGACCACCAGCCGCCGCCGCTCCTTGAGCGTCACGCTCGCCACCCGCTGCAGCAGATCCTTCGAGAGCCCGAGCGCCACCCCGGCCACACACGCCGTGCTCGCCGGGACGATCAGCATCCCCTTGACCGGGTACGAACCCGACGAGGGCCCGGCCGCCAGATCCCCGGCCGGCCAGTACCGCACCGCCGCCAGATCGGCCTCCGTCACCGCAAACGTCGCCGGTTTGCCGTCCGCTCCGCGCCCCAGCCATTCCCGCAGGTCGGCGCGCCAATGAGCGTCCCTGAACGCGATGCCGGTCTCGTCCAGCAGCGTCAGCCGCGACGCCCGGCTGACGATCAGATCCACCGCCTCCCCGGCGGCTAGCAGCCCGCGCACCACGGAGGCCGCATACGGCGTCCCGGACGCGCCGGAGATCCCTACGACCCACGGACGGCGTCGGCCGGGGTCCTGCTGACTGGTGTTGTTGTGCGGCGGCTCCACGCATCGAGCCTATCCGGCGGAACCGCGGACCCCGTCATGGCCGTTCTTACCTGTGCGCCCCTCGCGGAACCCGCCGAGGGCCACGCCACCGGGGAGCCACCGGGGACGGGACGACAAGAAGGGACGGCCGGAGATGAGCTCACGCGCGAAGCCCGCGATCTGCCTGATGCTGGGCTGGGTCGCGCTGCTCTGGCTGCTGGAGGGCGTCGACTTCGCCAGCGGGGGCGCCCTGGACACCTTCGGGATACAGCCGCGCGAGCCCGGCGAGCTGGTCGATGTGGTGCCCGCCGCCTTCATGCACTTCGGCTTCGGCCATCTGGCGGCCAACACCCTGCCGTTGCTGCTGCTCGGCTTTGTCGCCGCGCTGCGCAGCGGGGTACGCCGCTTCCTCGCCGTCGTCCTGCTGATCATCCTCGCCAGCGGCCTGGGCGTATGGCTGACCGCGGCACCGGGCAGCAACACCGCGGGCGCCTCCGGCGTCGTCTTCGGCCTCTTCGGCTATCTGCTGGTGCGCGGCTTCATCGAGCGCAAACTCCTCGACATCGGCATCGGCCTGACGGTCGGTGCGGTCTACGGCTCGATCCTGTGGGGCGCACTCCCGACGGACAGCGGGATCAGCTGGCAGGGGCATCTGTTCGGGCTGATCGGCGGAGTGCTGGCTGCCTTCGTCCTCCGCGAGCGCCCTCACGGCGCCACGGACCGAGCCACTGTCGGACCCGTCCCGTAGCCTCGAACAGAACGGGAGCGCTACGCAGTACACACGGGGTGAGCAGACCATGTCCGATTACCACCAGCCCGGATACGGGCCGTATGCCGGCGGACCGCAACAGCCGTACGGGCCACCGCAGCAAGGGTGGCAGCAGGCCACCCCGCCCGTCGACCACGGCAACGCCTATGGCTACGGCTACGGCTACACGCACGGCACCCCGCCGCCCGCGCCCTCGACGAGCTCCGCGATGTGGTCCCACCTCGGCGCGCTGCTGACCATCACCGCCGGCACGGCCATGTGCTGCGGCCTGGGCGCCTTCCTCGGCTGGATCTTCCCGATGTCCATCCGCGGCAACGAGCGCCACCGACACGACCCGTATGTCCGCCACCACGCCACCCAGGCGCTGAACTTCGGCATCACCCAGGCCATCATGGCCGCCCTCGGCGTGCTGCTGTACTTCGCCAGCGCCGTCATCTTCGCGACGGCCGCCACGGAGACCCAGCGCAACGGCGCCGGCCTGGCGGTCCCGTTGCTGACCGTGATCGGCATCATGGCCGCGTACGGCATAGCGGGCGTGGTCTGCTCGGTGATCGGCACGGTGAAGGCAACCCGCGGCGAGCTGTGGACCTACCCGCGGCTGATCGCCTGGCCGCTCAGCAAGGGCTGAACGGACCGAAAGGAATTGATTACTCTCCGTGGAACTGATTACTCTCCGTAATCGTTGCCGGAGTAGGAGGAGGCAGCGCGCAAGGCCCGCGGGGCGTGAGACCGACAGCCCGCGGAGCCGTCGGACCGACAGTCCGCGGAATCGTCGGACCGACAGCACACGGAGCCGACAGCCCGCGGAGCCGACAGCCCCGGAGCCGTCAGACCGACAGCCCGCGCACCAGCAGATCCAGCAGCGCGCAGACGAAGAGCGCGATCCCGATGAACCCGTTGACCTGGAAGAAGGCCCGGTTCAGCCGGGTCAGATCGTGCGGCTTCACGATCGTGTGCTCGTACAGGAAGGCCGCCGCCACGATCACCAGCCCCAGCCAGAAGAACACACCCGCGCCGGTCGCCAGGGCGTACCACACGAAGAGCGCCGTCGTGACGAGGTGACAGCCGCGGGCGCCCCAGATCGCGGCCGGGATCCCGAAACGGGCCGGGACCGACAGCACGCCGACCTCGCGGTCCGTCTCCACGTCCTGGCAGGCGTAGATCAGGTCGAAGCCGCCGATCCAGATGCCGACCGCGAGGCCGAGGATCACCGCCTCCCAGGACCAGGACCCGGTGATCGCGAGCCACGCGCCGATCGGGCCCATCGCCTGGGCGAGGCCGAGGATCGCCTGCGGGAAGTTCGTGAACCGTTTGCCGTACGGATAGACCACCATCGGCACCACCGCGAGGGGCGCGAGCGCCAGGCACAGGGGGTTCAACAGTGCTGCCGCGCCGAGGAAGATGACGAGCGCAATCAGCGCGCCCGTCCACGCCGACTTCACCGACACCGCGCCGGTGACCAGTTCCCGGTGCGCGGTGCGCGGGTTACGGGCATCGATCTCGCGGTCGATGATCCGGTTCGCGGCCATCGCGAACGTCCGCAGGCCGACCATGGCGATGGTGACGAGGAGCAGCCGGCTCCAGTGGATGTGCCGGTCCCACTCGTACATGGCGGTCAGGGACGCGATGTAGGCGAAGGGCAGCGCGAAGACCGAGTGCTCGATCATCACGAGGCGCAGGAAGGCCTTGGTGCGGCCCGGCTGCGGGACTGCTGCGGATGCGCTGCTCACGAGAGGCCGTACTCCTTCCAGCGGCGGTCGACCTTCTCCGCCGTCCCCGGGTCGGACTCGACCATGTCGGGCCAGCCCCCGTCTCTGGTGTAGCCCTCCTCGGGCCACTTCTTCGTCGCGTCGATGCCCGCCTTGCCGCCCCAGAACTGCTGGTAGGAGGCGTGGTCGAGATGGTCGACGGGGCCTTCGACGACGGTGAGGTCGCGGGCGTAGTCGGTGTTGCCGAGCGCGCGCCAGGAGACCTCGTGGAGGTTGTGGACGTCGCAGTCCGCGTCCACGACCACGACCAGTTTGGTCAGCGACATCATGTGCGCGCCCCAGATGGCGTGCATGACCTTCTGTGCGTGCTTGGGGTACTTCTTGTCGATCGAGACGATCGCGCAGTTGTGGAAGCCGCCGGACTCGGGGAGGTGGTAGTCCACGATGTCCGGGACGATGATCTTGAGGAGCGGGAGGAAGAACCGCTCCGTCGCCCGCCCCAGCGGCCCGTCCTCCGTCGGCGGGCGGCCGACCACGATCGACTGCAGCAGCGGCCGCTTACGCATCGTCACACAGTCGATGGTCAGCGCCGGGAACGGCTCCTGCGGCGTGTAGAAGCCGGTGTGGTCGCCGAACGGACCCTCCGGGAGCATCTCGCCGGGCTCCAGCCAGCCCTCGATGACGACCTCGGCGTTGGCCGGGACCTGGAGCGGCACGGTCTTGCAGTCGACCATCTCGATCCGCTTGCCCTGGAGGAAGCCCGCGAAGAGGTACTCGTCGATGTCACCGGGCAGCGGCGCGGTCGAGGCGTACGTCACGGCCGGCGGACAGCCGAAGGCGATGGCGACCGGCAGCCTCTCACCGCGCTTGGCGGCGACCTGGTAGTGGTTGCGGCTGTCCTTGTGGATCTGCCAGTGCATGCCGATGGTGCGCTTGTCGTGGCGCTGGAGGCGGTACAGGCCCAGGTTGCGCACGCCCGTCTCCGGGTGCTTGGTGTGCGTCAGACCCAGGTTGAAGAAGGAGCCGCCGTCCTTCGGCCAGGTGAACAGGGCCGGGAGCTGGTCGAGGTCGACCTCGTCGCCCTTGAGCACGACCTCCTGGACCGGCGCGCTCTCGCCCTTCACCTTCTTCGGCGGGACATGCGTCATATTGGCGAGCTTGCCGAACGCCTCGCGTACGCCGACGAAGCCCTGCGGCAGCTCCGGCTTGAGCAGGCCGCCGATCTTGCCGCTGATGTCCTCGTACGACTTCAGTCCCAGCGCCTTCAGGAGCCGGCGGTCGGTGCCGTAGACATTCATGGCGAGCGGCATCGCCGAGCCCTTGACGTTCTCGAAGAGCAGCGCCGGGCCACCGGACTTCTGCACCCGGTCCACGATCTCGCCGACTTCCAGATACGGGTCGACCTCGGCCTTGATGCGCTTGAGGTCGCCTTCCCGCTCAAGCGCGCGCAGGAACGAGCGAAGATCGTCGTAAGCCATGCGTTCCAGTATCGGGTACGCACTACCCTGGACGGGTCACCGGGCCCCGCAGAGGGCCCGCCGTCGCACGCAGGGGGCCCGTTCCACAATGCTCAGGTATCTGCCGTTCCTCTTGGTGCTGGCGCTGTGGATCTATGCGTTCATCGACTGCCTCAACACCCCCGAATCGCAGGTGCGCGGCCTGCCCAAGGTGGTGTGGGTGATCATCATCCTGCTCTTCGGCGAGGTGCTGATCGGCCCGATCGCCTGGCTCGTGGCGGGCAGGACCCGGCACCCGGCGACCGGCGGCGGCAGTACGCCCTCCGAGTGGCACCGCAACCACAGCACGAAGTTCGTCGCGCCGGACGACAACCCCGAGTTCCTCAGGTCCCTCAAGGAAGAGAACAAGAAGGACGAGGCCCTGCTCAAGGACTGGGAGGCCGATCTGCGCCGCCGCGAGGAGGAGCTGCGGCGCAAGGAGAGCAAGCAGGGCGACGCGAGCGGCCCGGACGACGCCCAGCCGCCGGCCAAGGGCTAGGAATCTCCCCCGCCCGCCACAGCGACCAGCCACGGCGGCGGGAGTCCGGCGGAACCGACGGCGGCGGTCATCACGGCGTACGGTGACCTCATGGACCGTACGCAGGACTGGGGTCAGGACCGCGACGAGTTCCGGCTGCACGGCGTCGTCGACGGCCACAGCGACCCGACCGGGCACCCGGACCATCTGCAGGAGCAGGCCCGCGCCATGCTGGCGACGGCGGTCGCCGAGGCGCGGGCCGGGCTCGCCGAGGGCGGCATCCCGATCGGCGCGGCGCTCTACGCGCCGGACGGCACCCTGCTCGGCCGCGGCCACAACCGCCGCGTCCAGGACGACGACCCCTCCCTGCACGCCGAGACCGCGGCCTTCCGCGCGGCCGGCCGGCAGCGCAGCTACCGCGGTACGACGATGGTCACCACCCTCTCCCCCTGCTGGTACTGCAGCGGTCTGGTGCGCCAGTTCGGCATCTCGCGGGTGGTGATCGGTGAGGCGCGGACCTTCCACGGCGGGCACGACTGGCTGGCCCGGCACGGCGTACGGATCGTGCTGCTGGACGACCCCGAGTGCGCGGCGATGATGCGGGACTTCATCGGGGCGCGGCCGGCGCTGTGGAGCGAGGACATCGGGGGCGAGTGAGCCGGCGGGCCCGTGTCGGCCCCGCCCGCGCGCAATTCGGTGGCTCGCCGCCCCGCCCTCCGCCAGGATGATCCGCCATGAGCACCAGCCCCATCGCCCCCGTACGCCCCACCGAACCCCACCGCCGCATCCGCGCCCTGCACACCGAACGGACCGTCACCGTCTATCAGGCGTATGCGCCCGCGCTGGGTGTCCCGGCCGCACGGGACGGGCGTTTCCCCGCTGCCTGGAAGCGGGAGCGGATGACGTGGATCAAGCCGTCGTTCCTGTGGATGATGTACCGCTGCGGCTGGGGCACCAAGGCCGACCAGGAGACCGTGCTCGCCGTCGAGATCGACCGGGACGGCTTCGACTGGGCGCTGCGGCACGCGTGTCTGTCGCACCACGACCCTGATGAGCACCCCGACCGTGCTGTCTGGCAGCGGCAGTTGAAGGGTTCGCCGGCGCGGGTGCAGTGGGATCCCGAACGTGATCTGCGGTTGCAGTCGCTGCCGTACCGCTCGTTGCAACTGGGGCTGGCGGGTGAGGCGTCGCGGCGGTACGCGGACGAGTGGACGGTGGCCATCAGGGATGTCACGCCGCTGGCCCATGAGATCCATGCGCTGGTGCGCTCGGGGGATACCGCGGCGGCCGCCGCGCTGCTGCCCGAGGAGCGCCCCTACCCGGCACCCGAGGGAACTCCGGGCATCGGTCGCGTGTCCTGACGGAGCTTCACAAACGCGTAGTGCGGGCGGTGCGCGGTCCGCCGGGGACTGCTTCGTGTGACGTACGAGACGTAGCACCGTCCGGCCAACTCTCGGTCGTTCACGGCCATTTGATGCATCGTTCAGCTACCTCCCCCTGCCCGGGAAACTCTCCCGCCGCCACAGTCAGGTCGGCCCACTGAGGCTCACGCGACTCAGGGAGAGTGGCACATATGCCCGACATGACCCGACGCAGACTCCTCGGCTCCGCGGCCGGCGTGGTCGGCGGCGCCGCCGCGCTGTCACTGCTGCCGCCCAGCGTCCAACAGGCCGTCGCCGCCGGACCCGCACGTCACGGCTCACTGCACGACATCGAGCACGTCGTCATGCTCATGCAGGAGAACCGCTCGTTCGACCACTACTTCGGCACCCTGCGCGGCGTCCGTGGCTTCGCCGACCCGGACGCGCTCACGCTGCCGGACGGCCGGTCCGTCTTCCACCAGCCGGACGCGCAGAACCCGGACGGCTATCTGCTGCCGTTCCGGCTCAATACGCACACCTCCAGCGCGCAGGCCATCCCGTCCACCAGCCATGCCTGGTCCGTGCAGCACGAGGCGTGGAACGGCGGCAGGATGGACCGCTGGCTGCCCGCGCACCGCAAGGCCGACGGCGTCAACGGTCCGTATGTGATGGGCTATCACACCCGCGAGGACATCCCCTTCCAGTTCGCCCTCGCCGAGGCCTTCACCCTCTGCGACAACTACTTCTGTTCAGTCTTCGGCCCGACCTGGCCCAACCGGCTCTACTGGATGACCGGCACCCTCGACCCGGGCGGCACGCTGGGCGGTCCGGTGCTGAACAACACCGCGCCCAAGCCGTACCGCTGGACGACGTACGCGGAGCGCCTGGAGGCGGCGGGCATCAGCTGGAAGGTCTACCAGGAGGAGGACGACTACGGCTGCAATCTGCTGGAGCAGTTCCAGACCTTCCGGGACGCCCAGCCGGGCGAGCCGCTCTACGAGCGCGGGATGCGGCCGCAGCCGGCCGGCACGTTCGAGGACGACGCCCGGGGTGACCGGCTGCCGGCCGTCTCCTGGCTGATCCCCACCAGCCATCAGTCCGAGCACCCGGACTATCTGCCGGCCGCCGGCGCCGACTACGTCGCCCGGAAGATCGAGGCGATCGCGTCCAACCCGAAGGTGTGGGCCAAGACGGTCTTCATCCTCAACTACGACGAGAACGACGGCCTCTTCGACCATGTGCCGCCGCCGGTGCCGCCGCCGGGGACGAAGGACGAGTTCGTCCGGGGCCTGCCGATCGGCGGCGGTTTCCGGGTGCCGTGTCTGATCGTCTCGCCGTGGACGGTGGGCGGCTGGGCCGCCGGTGACCCCTTCGACCACACCTCGGTGCTGCAGTTCCTGGAGCGCTGGACGGGCGTCGAGGAGCCCAACATCAGCGACTGGCGACGGGCCGCGTTCGGCGATCTGACCTCCGCCTTCGGCTTCCGCCACACGGCGCGCCGGCCGCCGCGGCTGCCGGACGACACCGCCGAGAAGCTGGCCGAGGCGCGGTGGGAGGTGGCAAATCTGCCGAAGCCGACGCTGCCGGGCGCCGGCCAGTGGCCGCCGCGCCAGGAGCGCGGGCGGCGCAGGCGGCGTTGAGCGCGGCGGGGCCGGGCGCGCTTCTTTCTGGATACGACGGTGCCGTACGGGATCGGCCTCGCCAGGAGGCCGATCCCGTACGGCACGGTGGGCGCGCGACCGCGGCGGGTCAGACTCCCGCGTAGGAGTGGAGCCCCGTCACGAAGATGTTCACGCCGTAGTAGTTGAACAGGTAGCAGGCGAAGGCGATCAGGCCCAGCCAGGCGGCCTTGCGGCCCTTCCAGCCGGCCGTGGCGCGGGCGTGCAGATAGCCGGCGTAGGCGACCCAGGTGATGAAGGACCAGACCTCCTTGGGGTCCCAGCCCCAGTAGCGGCCCCAGGCGGCCTCGGCCCAGATGGCGCCCGCGATGATGGTGAACGTCCACAGCGGGAAGACCGTGGCGTTGATGCGGTAGGCGAACTTGTCCAGCGAGGCGGCCGAGGGCAGCCGCTCCAGCACGGACGTGGCGAAGGCGCCGGGCTGGTCGCCCGTCGGGTCGGCGAGCTTGGCCTCGTAGCGGTCGCGGAAGAGGAACAGCAGCGTGGCGACGGCGCCGAGGTAGAGCACCGCGCCGGAGATGATCGCGCAGCTGACGTGGATCCACAGCCAGTACGAGTGCAGCGCGGGCACCAGCTGGTCGCTGGCGGTGTAGAGCACCGTGACGGCCAGGCCGAGGTCGAGCAGGACGGTGGTGACCAGCGGCAGGCCGATCCAGCGGACGTTCTTCTTGAGCGTGAGCAGCAGCAGGTAGAAGCCGACCGCGACCGCGGCGAAGGTGGTGGAGAACTCGTACATGTTGCCCCAGGGGGCACGCTGTACGGACAGGGCGCGGGTGATGACGCCGCCCACGTGCAGCGCCCAGGCCAGGACGGTCAGCGAGACGGCGATCCGTCCGTAGAGGTCACCCTTCTCCGTACCGCCCGCGGCGCCCGGCCCGTCGGGGACCTCACGGCTGCCGGCGGCGGACTTGGTGATCACCTTCGGCCGCTCCAGTACGGCCGTGCCGCCCTTCTGCGCCACCACGGAGACCGTCGCGGGCGCCTTGACCTGGGCGGTCAGGGCGGCGGCGGTGCGGCCGACCTTGCTGCGGCTGCCGAACACCCACTCGGCCATGTGCGCGAGGAAGGCGAGCGTATAGACCGCCATTGCCGAATAGACCAGCAGATTGCTGTTGTGTGCCAGTGTCTCGTTGGCTGCGGCAGCGACGTTCACGCGCGCGCTCCTTCAGAGGGGTCAGCAGGTCCGTCAGAGTCAGTGGGCTCCGCGGGGTCTTGGGAGGGGGTGTCGGATTCGGTGCCGGGTGCGGCGTTCGGGGCGAGCGGGGCGTCGGGCTCCAGCGCCAGCGCGAGATCGGCGAGTTCCTCCGGCAGCCGGGCGGACTCGCTGCGGCCGAGGCCGGCCATCTCGACGACGGTGATGCCGATGCCGTTCTCCGTGACCCGTTCCGCCCGGATCCACACCCGGCGCCGCTGGATGAACAGCGAGCCGGCCAGGCCCAGCAGGGCGGCGACCGCGCCGGTCAGCGCGAGGCCGTTGCCCGGCTGGTGGGTGATCTTGAAGCTGGCCCAGTTCTTGATGCCGGTGAACTGGATGGAGCCGTCGCCGTTGGGCAGCTTCATCGTCTCGCCGGGCAGCATCATCTTGGCGAGCGGTGCGCCCTTGACCTTGTACTGCTTCAGGTTCTTCTTCTGCAGCTGGTAGACGCTCTGCGGCAGCCCGGAGTCGACGCCCAGATCACCGTGGTAGGCGGTCAGTGTCAGCACCGGATAGTCCAGGGCGGGGAACTGCGAGAACATCGAGCCGGAGCCCTTGCCGCCGAAGGTCGGCACGAAGAAGCCCTGGAAGCCGAGCTGATTGCGCTTGCCGTCCTTGGTCTGCGCGCCCGGCACCTTCACCACACCGGTCGAGGTGAAGTTCTTGGGGTCCTGCGGGAGGAAGGGCACCGCGCCCTTGTAGACGACCTTGCCGCGGCCGTCCTTGACGGTGACCTCGGGTGCGTAGCCGTGCGAGAGCAGGTAGACCTTCGAGCCCGCGATGTCGAGCGGGGTGTTCACCTCGATCGGGGTCTTGTGCTCCTTGCCGTCCGCGCCGGAGAAGTACGTGACATCGGCGCGGAAGACGCGCGGGGTGCCCTTTTGCGGTCCGGAGCGCTCGTAGGTCGCGACGAACTTGTTGAGGGTGAAGCCGAAGGGCTCCATGGTGTCGGTGTCGAAGAAGGCACCGGACTTGAAGTCGTCGTACTGGGTGAGGCTGTTGGCGAAGCCGTCGCCCTCGGTGATCAGCTTGCCGCCCTCGGACTTCCACAGGCTGCCGACGGCGAACGCCACCAGCATCACGATCAGCGCGATGTGGAAGACGAGGTTGCCGACCTCGCGCAGATAGCCCTTCTCGGCGGCGACCGCGGTGCCGGCGCGGTGGGCCCGGAACCGGCGCTTCTTCAGCATCCGCTCGGCCGCCGCGAGGACCTCGTCGGGGTCCGCGTCGGTGCGCCAGGTGGTGTACGCGGGCAGCCGGGTCAGCCGGCGCGGGGCGCCCGGCGGGCGGCCGCGCAGCTGGCCGACGAACTGCCAGCTGCGCGGCACGATGCAGCCGATCAGCGAGATGAACAGCAGCAGATAGATCGCCGAGAACCACACCGAGCTGTAGACGTGGAACATCCCGAGCTTGTCGTAGATGTCGCCGAGCGTGCTGTGTTCGACCTTGAACTGATCGACCTTGACCGGGTCGATGCTGGTCTGCGGGATCAGCGAGCCGGGGATCGCACCGATCGACAGCAGGAAGAGCAGCAGCAGCGCCACCCGCATCGAGGTCAGCTGCCGCCAGAACCAGCGCGCCCAGCCGAGCGGGCCGAGCGAGGGGAAGGTGACGTCTTCGGTGGGCGCGGTGGAGAGCTGGGATCCGGCCGCGCCGAGATCGCTGCCCGCGTCGGCCGCGGCCGCTGCGCCGGTGTCCGGGTCGCGGGGGGTGTCGGTCTTGGTGGACATCAATCAGATCCCAACGGTGAAGCTTTGCGTCCAGCTCTGGAGCTCGGACATCAGGCTGTCCCAGACGCCGGTGAGGAGGAGGAGGCCGAGCGCGACCATCATGCCGCCGCCGGCCCGCATCACCCACACGTAGTGCCGCTTGACCCAGCCGAACGCGCCGAGCACCCGGCGGAAGGCCAGTGCGACGGCGATGAACGGCAGGCCCAGGCCGAGGCAGTACGCCACGGTGAGCAGGGCACCGCGGGCGGCGCTGGCCTGGTAGAGGGAGAGGGTGTTGACGGCGGTGAGGGTGGGGCCCAGGCAGGGCGTCCAGCCGACGCCGAAGAGCACCCCGAGCACCGGCGCGCCGAGCAGCCCCATGGCGGGCTTCTTGTGGAAGCGCAGTTCGCGCTGTCCGAAGCGCTTGAGCACGCCCGCGAAGGCCAGCCCGAGCAGGATCATCAGCCCGCCGAGCACCCGCGAGATGGTGTCCTTGTACTCCTGCAGGTTCTGTCCGAAGAAGCCGAAGAGCGCGCCGCCGGAGACGAAGACCGCGGTGAAGCCGAGGACGAAGAGGGCGGCGCCGGCGAGCATCCGGCCGCGTTTGGCGTCGGCGAGGTCGGTGCCGGTGACGCCGGTCACATACGACATATAGCCGGGGACCAGCGGCAGGACGCAGGGTGAGAAGAAGGAGACCAGCCCGCCGAGCAGCGCGACGGGCACGGCGGCGAGCAGGGCGCCGGTCAGGACGGTCTGGTTTCCCGCGGCGGCGGCGAGCTGTCCGAGTTCCATCTCTGGCGCGATCACTTCTCGGCGATCAGCGGGGCGATCATCTTGCGCAGATCGTCCTCGGCGAGCGGGCCGATCGAGCGGGCGGCGATCTTGCCGTGCCGGTCGATGGCGATCGTGGAGGGGATCGACTGGGGGTTGAGGCTGCCCTTGGGGAAGCGCAGCATCAGCCGGCCGGTCGGGTCGAACAGGCTCGGGTAGGGCATCTTGTGCTCTTCCTCGAAGCTGGTGGCCTGCGACTTCTCGGCGTCACGGGTGTTGATCCCGACGAACTGGACGCCCTTGTTCTTGGTGTCGTTCGCGACCTTGGCGAAGTTCGGCGCCTCGGCGATGCAGGGGCCGCACCACGATCCCCAGACGTTGACGACGACGACCTTGCCCTTGTAGTCGGCGACGTCCAGCTTCTTGCCTGTGGTGGTCTCACCCGAGAGATCGGGCGCCGGCTGCCGTTCGTCCTTCTTGACGGTGTCGACACCGTTCTTGCCCTGGACGAACCGGGTCTGGGCCGAGCCGCCGGAGGCGCCGTCGCCGCAGGCGCTCAGCGTCAGTGCGGCGGCCGCGGCCCCTGCGGCGAGCAGGGTGATCCGGCGGCGGCTCGCGAGGCGGCGTGGGGCGCGGCAGGCACTCATGTGAAAAGTTTCGCATGGGCCATTTCCGGATCTTCCGCGCCCCCCTCGGACGGCTCACCCCGGTACAAAGGGGCATGTCAGGCGGCTGTCAGATACGACTTCCAGCCGGCGGACGGCCGCCTGCCGACCGGGATCTGCTGGAGCTTGCGCAGCACCTCGGGGTCCTGGGCGTCGATCCAGTCGGTGAACTGCCGGAACGACACCAGATGGACATCGTTGTTCTGCTCATTGGCAATGTGCTTGACCGCTTCCTCGACGGCGTCCATATAGATGCCACCGTTCCACTGCTCGAAGTGGTTGCCGATGAAGAACGGCGCGCGGTTGGTCTCGTACGCCCGGCGGAATCCGGAGATATATGCGTCGGTGGCCTGCTGCCGCCAGCCCGGGTAGTTGGCCGGCGGGGCCTTCGTGGAGTTCTTCGACTGATTGGCGAGGATGTTGTAGTCCATCGAGAGGACCTCGAAAGAGTGCCCGGGGAAGGGAATCTGCTGGAGCGGGTAGTCCCA
Source organism: Streptomyces inhibens (assembly GCF_003389455.1). Taxonomy (GTDB): domain Bacteria; phylum Actinomycetota; class Actinomycetes; order Streptomycetales; family Streptomycetaceae; genus Streptomyces; species Streptomyces inhibens. The sequence goes on from NZ_QUAC01000171.1 coordinate 39,663, forward strand.
GATACCCATCTTTTTCTTCGGCCACATCTGCAGGCCGCCGGGCGAGCTGGCGTCATAGCGCCAGCCGAGTTCTTTGGCTACGGGCAGCAGATTTTCCTGGCCCAGGAGACATGGCGTACGGCTACCGACCAATTCCTTTCGGTAGTCGAACGGCAGCGGGTCCAGATCCGTGAAGCCGGTGTTGGTACGCCACTTGGTGACGAAGTCCATCGCCTGGTCGATCTCGGACTGCCACTGCTGGGGGGTCCAGTGCTTGACCGAGGTCGGGGCGGTGCCGCAGAAGTGGCCGTTGAAGTGGGTGCCGACCTCGTGGCCGTCCAGCCAGGCCTGACGGACGTTCTTCAGCGTCTCCTTGATGTGGTCATCGCTGAGGTAGCCGATGGCGGAGGCGCCCCGCCGGTTGTTCGGCGGTTCGTAGAGGTGCTTCTGGGATTCGGGCAGGAGGTACAGACCGGAGAGGAAGAAGGTCATGGCCGCGCCATGGTCCTTGGCGAGCTTGAGAAAGCGGGGGAAGAGGCCGTTGCCGACCTCTCCCGCGCCGTCCCAGGAGAAGACCACGAACTGCGGCGGGGTCTGTCCGGGCTCCATCCGTTCGGGTGCTTTCGGCTGATGGGGCTGCGCGCCGTAATTCGCTGTCGAGCCGTCACCGATGAGCTTGGGGCGAGCCTGGACGGAGTTCTTCGCCCGCTGCTTGTCCGCCCCCGCGTCCGAGCTCGACGAGGAGCAGCCGGCGACGCCCAGCGCCGCGGCTGCCCCAACTCCCATACCAAGCAGGTTTCGCCGACTGATCGCGCGCATACCCTCGTCCCCATCCGTGCTCGCCGAACTCAATATCCATATAAACGGACAATGGAGAGGAGGGCATGTCGAGCGTTGGGGTTCCAGGTTATTCGCTCAGGTATTGCATTTTGCTTGCTTTTGACGTTCCACCAAGTGATGCAGCGTCAGGCCCCGAAAGCCTTGGCCTTTCCCTTGACGGGTTTGGCGCCCGCCAGAAGATGGGAGGGAACCAGGTCGCGCGCCGGCTCGCTGTACCCCACCGAGATGATCTTGTCGCCGTGGAACGTGAACGACGTCAGCGAGGCCAGCGTGCACTGCCGCCTCCGCGGGTCGTGCCACAGCCGCCGCCGCTCCGCGAAGCTGCGCACGATCCAGATCGGCAGCTGATGGCTGACCGCCACCGCCTCGTGCCCGCGCGCCGCGTCGCGCGCCGCGCCGAGCGCCGCCATCATCCGTACAACCTGCTCGATGTACGGCTCGCCCCAGGAGGGCCGGAACGGATTCGTCAGGTACTTCCAGTTCCCCGGCTTCTTCAGCGCACCGTCACCGACCCCGAAGGTCTTGCCCTCGAAGACGTTGGCCGCCTCGATCAACCGCTCGTCGGTGGCCAGCTCCAGACCGTGCGCGCCGGCGATCGGCAGCGCCGTCTCCTGCGCACGCTCCAGCGGCGAGGCGACGACATGGGTGATGTCCCGCTCCGCGAGGTGCTCCGCCACCCGGTCGGCCATCTTCCGCCCCAGATCGGAGAGGTGATAGCCGGGCCGGCGCCCGTAGAGCACACCGTCGGGGTTGTGCACCTCGCCGTGCCGCATCAGATGCACGACGGTGATGTCTTCGCTGCTCATGTCACCCATCATTCAGTCGCTTCGGCGGCGGCCCGCGCGGCGGCCGGCAGCGCGGCCGCGATCCGCTCGACGGCCTGCGTGTCGTGTGCGGTCGAGACGAACCACGACTCGAAGGCGGACGGCGGGAGGTAGACGCCCTGCGCCAGCATCGAGTGGAAGAAGGCGGTGAAGCGGAAGGACTCCTGCGCCTTGGCCGCGTCGTAGTTCGTGACGTCCCGGTCGGTGAAGAAGACCGAGAACATGTTGCCCGCGACCTGGAGGCGGTGCGCGACGCCTTCCTTGGCCAGTGCGTCGGTGACCAGCGAGCGCAGCTCGGCGGAGACCGCGTCGACCGTCTCGTACGCGGCGTCGTCCAGCAGCCGCAGCTGCGCGACACCGGCCGCGGTGGCGATCGGGTTCCCGGACAGGGTGCCTGCCTGGTAGACGGGGCCGGCCGGGGCGAGGTGCGCCATGACGTCCGCGCGGCCGCCGAAGGCCGCGGCCGGGAAGCCACCGCCCATGACCTTTCCAAAGGTCATCAGATCCGGACGCACCCCATCAATTCCGTACCAGCCGGCCTTGCTGACGCGGAAGCCGGTCATCACCTCGTCGGAGATGAAGAGCGCGCCGTTGTCGGAGCACAGGTCCTTCAGGCCCTGGTTGAAGCCGGGCAGCGGCGGCACCACGCCCATGTTGCCCGGCGACGCCTCCGTGATCACGCAGGCGATCTCGCCCGGGTGCGCGGCGAACGCGGCCCGCACCGCCTCGATGTCGTTGTACGGCAGCACGATCGTGTCACCGGCCTGGGCGCCCGTCACACCCGGCGTGTCCGGCAGACCGAAGGTCGCCACCCCCGAGCCGGCCGCCGCCAGCAGCGCATCCACATGCCCGTGGTAGCAGCCCGCGAACTTGACCACCTTCGGCCGGCCGGTGAAACCGCGCGCCAGCCGGATCGCCGACATCGTCGCCTCGGTACCGCTGGAGACCAGCCGCACCTGCTCGACCGGCTCGATCCGGGCCACGATCTCCTCGGCCAGCTCGACCTCGCCCGCGCCGGGCGTACCGAAGGACGTACCGCGGGCGACCGCGTCCTGGACCGCGGCGATCACCTCGGGGTGCGAGTGGCCGAGGATCATCGGCCCCCACGAGCACACGAGGTCGACATACTCACGGCCGTCGGCGTCGGTGAGGTACGGACCGGTACCGGACACCATGAACCGGGGCGTACCGCCCACGGCCCGGAACGCCCGCACCGGAGAATTGACGCCGCCCGGCGTCACGACGGACGCACGCTCGAACAGCGACTGCGAAACAGGGGCTTCATACGGAAAAGACACTGTGATCCTGACCTGCATAAACGGAGGGAGGGCGGCGGCGCGCTGACACGGCCCGGCTGACTACGGTGCGGGAATCCCCTCGCGGACCACCTTNGCGGCGCGCTGACACGGCCCGGCTGACTACGGTGCGGGAATCCCCTCGCGGACCACCTTCCGGTGCCGCTCGGTTCCCTCTCGATCCTTTTTTGATTCCTCTCGCTTTCGACCGGGCGTCATCCCCCACTCGTCTGCGAAACTGGGGCGACGTACGAGTAAGTCACGCAAGCAATGGTCTCAGAGGCGCACGGGGGCGTGTGGCCGGGCGTTTCATGCGCTCACCACGGGGGAGGTCTCTGAGACGATGATCGGGTTGCGCGGCTGGGGCTGCGAGTGGTCGGGTGGAGATATGCATCGCGGTGGCGAACTGGGCGAGGGAACCGATGACCGGGGTCCCGAGCGCGCCCAGCGCGGCCGTCACCGGCGCGAGGACACCGAGGGCATCAAGGGTGGGGACATCAGGGGCGGCCGCATGGGGGTGACGTACAAGTACTTCGGCGCGCCCAACGGCGCGACGGCGGCCCGTGTCCCCATCTCGATGCGCCCCGAGGAACTCGGCGGTGACGAGCTCGGCATGGGCGGCATGTTCACCAAGATCAAGCCGGAGACGATGGCCGCCATGGTCCTCACCGGTATAGAGGGCATACCCCTCCATAAGGTTCCGCCGCTCGAACTTGTCGTCCTCCACCCCGACTACGCCGTCGTCAAGCTCCCCATGACCGTGGTCGATCCGCTGCGCGGCGTCGGCGAGGAGTCGGTCGGCGCGGCCGCCTTCATCTGGTCCACCGTCCCCGACCGCGGCGGCCCGCGCGACGCCTTCACCGTCTACCAGCTCCTGCACGAATGGCAGGACTTCAGCCACCGGCTGCACGAGGCGGGGCATCAGGCGTACTGCCTGGTGTGGCCGTAGTCGTCAGCGAAGGCGCGGCGAGCTGAGGCGGCGCCGGGCCCGGCCTCCCGCATCGGGCGCGCGTGCCCCGTCACTCACCAGGTGGGCGGGCCGCTCACCAGGTGGGCCGGGCCGAGACCCCGCCGTCCACGACAAGATCGTGCCCGGTGATCCAGGAAGCCATCGGCGAGGCGAGAAAGACACAGGCATCGCCCACGTCCTCGGGCCGGCCCAACCGCCCGGTGGGCGCCGCCTCTTGCCAGCGGCGTACGCCCTCCGGCCAGTCGTCCGCCAGGCCGGGGCGCGCGATCAGCCCCGGCGAGACGCTGTTGACGCGGATGCCGTACGGCCCGTACTCCAGCGCCGCCGCGCGCGCATGCATCACCACCGCCGCCTTGGACGCGCAGTAGTGGGCGTGGTGCGGCGCCGGACGGTCCGCCTCGATCGAGGCGATATGGGTCACCGTCCCTCCGCCGCCCGTCCGCATCACTGCCGCCGCGGCCTGGGTGCAGGCGAACACGCTGTGCACGTTGGGATCCGCCACAGCCCGCCAGTCGGCGAGCGACATCGCCGCCAGCTCCTGCGTGGGCTGCACCCCCGCGTTGTTCACCAGCGCGGTCAGCCGTCCGCGCCAGCCCGCCGCCTCCGCCACCAGACGGTGGCACTCCTCCTCGACGGTCAGATCGGCGCGCAGCGCCAGCGCGCTCCCGCCGGCCTCCTCGATCCGCGCGACCAGCGCCCGGGCCGCATCGGCGCCCGTACGGTAGTGCGCCACGACCGCGGCGCCCGCGGCGGCGAACCGCAGTGCGATGCCGGTGCCGATGCCGCCGGCGGCGCCGGTGACGAGGGCGACCTGGCCGGTGAGGTCGGGGAGGCCGGGACGGACGGGGGCGTGGGGGGCGGCTGGGTCGGTGGGATCGGTCGTATCGGTCATGGCCGGCTCAGCGCGGTGATCCGTGCCGCCTCCTGGGGGAAGCGCGCGGCCAGTTCGGCGGCGTCCCCGTGCTCGTAGTCCTCGAAGGTGAAACCGGGCGCCATGGTGCAGCCGAAGAGCGTCCAGGCGCCGCCGTCGGCGACCTCGGCGGCCATCCACGTACCGGCCGGCACGGTGAACTGGACGTGCTGCCCGCCCAGGACGTCCGGCCCGAGGACGACGGTACGGGCTCGCCCCGCGCCGCCTTCGGCGAGACCGCCGCCCTGGGAGGGACCGCCGCCTTCGCCAGGACCACCGCCTTCGGACAGAAGGAACAGGGTGAGCGGATCGCCCGTATAGAAGTGCCAGATCTCATCGGTCGGCAGCCGGTGCAGAGCGGAGAAGTCGCCCGGCTCCGCGGTCAGCAGCATCACGATCGCCGTCCCCTCGGGCCGCCCGTCGGGGCGCGCCGGGCCCGCCCACGTCTGCCGGAACCGCCCTCCCTCCCGGGACAGCGGCGCCAGCCCGTAGAGCTCGATCAGCGCCTCGGGAAGCCGGTCGCGGGATGTGCGGTGCGCGTCCATCTGCGGGGTCCCTCCCCGTTGCCGTCCGTCGGTGGTGATCCAGCCTAGGCACGAAGGTGGCGCCGGCGCGGGCACAATCGGGCCATGTCTGATACCCCGAGCAGCTCGACGACCGCTTCGGCCGACGCCCCGTCAGCCCTCTGGGGGGCCGTCGAAGATCTGGTGCGCTGGCTGGACCGGGAGAGTGTGCTGCCGCCCGAACAGGAGCGGCTGCTGCGCATCCTGAAGCTTTCGGAGGAGGCCGGCGAGGTCGCGCAGGCGGTCATCGGGGCCACCGGCCAGAATCCGCGCAAGGGCCACAGCCACACCTGGGACGACGTGCACAGCGAACTGTGCGATGTGATCCTCACGGCGATGGTGGCGCTGCGGACGCTGACGCCCGAGGCACAAGGGGTGTTCGAGGGGCATCTGCGGCGGGTCGCGGAGCGGGTGCCGTCGCCGCGGGGCGGCGCCGGGGCCTGAGGCCGGGCCCGGCGGGCCGGCTGCCGTCAGCCGGCCC
>NZ_QUAC01000177.1 GCF_003389455.1 Streptomyces inhibens
CATCCACGAAGCCTTTCTCACCCTGGGATGCGCACTCATCTGCTGGCGGCGCCTGAAGTCATTGCGTTAGGAGTTCTTAGGGCGTGTCCAGCGGATCGGGGCCGGGTCGGCGAGGTGGCGGGCGGGTGTGGCTGCCCTGCCGCGACGGGCGGCCGGTCGATTGTCGGTGGTGCGTGCGAGAGTGGGCGGGCAACGGGGGAAGTACCACCGAAGGAGGCCGCATGAGCGAGCGCAGCGTGGGGGTCCCCCCGGCCGAAGGCTGGGGGAAAACCGAAGAAAGGTGCGCGCCGAGCGAGTGCGAGGCCGAGCGAAGCGAGGTTTCGGCATGAGCTGGCATCAGGAGCTGCTGGTCAGCTTCGACCTGGAGACCACAGGCACCGACGTCGAGCAGGACCGCATCGTCACCGCAGCCCTGATCCGGCTGGAGGGGGACGGCAGGGCGGCCGGGAATCAGACCTGGCTGCTCGATCCGGGGGTGCCGATTCCCGACGAGGCAGCGGCCATTCATGGCATTTCGACCGCATATGTCCAAGAACACGGCCGCCCGCCGGCGACCGCCATAGAGGAAATCACCGAGGCGCTGGCCGATGCCCTGCGCGCGGAGATCCCGCTGGTGGTGATGAACGCGCGCTACGACCTCTCGCTGCTCGACCGCGAGTGCCGGCGCCACGGCCTGCGGACCCTGACCGAGCGGCTCGGGCACACCCCCGCACCGGTCATCGACCCTCTGGTCCTGGACAAGCATGTGGACCGCTACCGCAAGGGCAAGCGCGCGCTCCAGGCGCTGTGCGGTCACTACGGCGTCCGGCTGGAGGGCGCACACGAAGCCGGCGCCGACGCGGCGGCCGCGGCCGGCGTCGCCCGGCGCATCGGGGAGAAGTTCCCGGCCGTCGCCATCCCGTCGCCGCGTGCCCTGCACGCCCTCCAGGAGCAGGCCGCCGCCGAACAAGCCGCCTCGTTCCAGGCGTATTTGCGGCGCTCGGGAGACCCACGGGCGATAGTCGAACCGGCCTGGCCGCTGATCCCATACCAGACCAGGGCCTGACCGGCAGCGGTGGCGGGCCGCCCGGTCGGGACAGCTCGACTTCACTGCCCGTCCCTGTCTCGGTTCGGCTGTCCCGCGGTCCGACTGTTCCCGCCTCAGTCCGACTGTCCCGCGGCTCGGCTGTTCCCGCCTCAGCCCAGCCGTCCCGCGGCTCGGCTGTTCCCGCCTCGGCCCGGCGGACCCTGTCGCGGTCGTCCGGGCCGTGCCGGCCTCAGAACGGATACCACCGCACCGTCGCGTCCTTCTCGCGCAGTGAGGCGATCCGGCGCCGGAATTCCTTGAGCGCCGCCGGGTTTCCGGGCGCGTGCTGGGAGACCCAGGCGCAGCTCGCCGTCTCCCGGGACCCGCGCAGCACGGCGCAGCCCTCCCAGTCGCGTACGTCCCAGCCGTAGACGGAGACAAAGGTGTCGTAGGAGTCCGGGGACAGGCCGTAGCGGTCCCGGCTCAGCGCCATTACGACAAGGTCGTGTTCCCGCAGATCGGAGGCGAAGGTTTCCAGATCGACCAGCACCGGCCCGTCGGGGCCGACATGGACATTGCGCGTCAGCGCGTCGCCATGGATCGGACCGCGGGGCAGATGCGGCTCCAGCGCCGTGGCGGCCGCCGCGAACGCATCCCGCCGACCGCGCAGATACTCCGCGTCCGGCGCCGATACGGCGTCGCCCGCCAGCCGCAGCCAGCGCTCGACGCCGCCGAGCAGCTCGCGCCGGGGGAGTGCGAACGGCGGCTCCGGCAGGCTGTGGACCAGCTTCAGCAGCGCGGCGAGATCATCCGGACCGGCGGGCCGGACGGCCTCCGGCAGCCGCTGCCAGTACGTCACGGGATGCCCGTCGACCAGCGTGGCCACGGGCTCCGCGGCCCGTACGGCCGGCACGCCCTCGGTCGCCAGCCACTGGGCCACGCCCAGCTCCCGCTCGGCCCGCTCCAGGAGTTCGGCGCTGCGGCCCACCCGTACGACCGGACCGCCGTCGCCGAGCGCGAAGACGGCGTTCTCGCCGAGCGAGAGCAGCCTGGCGTCGGCCGCCGCGTCCGGCCGCCCGGCCGAGGCCAGTACGTCCCGGGCGCGCGCCTCCGTGAAGGCGGCGGGGCTCGCTTCGGTCATGGTGATGCCTCCTGCGGTGCGTGATCGCGACCAGTGTCGCAGGTTGGGCGGACCGCCCAGGTGGGGAGATCCTTCAAGGAATCCGGCCGGGACCTTGACTGTGGTGGCAGCCCTCACGACGATGACGGCGGCCGGCTGCCCCGGAGCACCTCCCGACAGGGGAGCCCGGGCCGGAACGACCTTGCCGCACCCTGCCGTACGGACACGGTGCCGACGAGGGCGGACAACGGGGGAGAGGGGGAGGCGCGATGGCAGCACAACCGACGGCGGGAGAGGCGGCGACCGAGCCGGCGCGGTAGCGCGGTGGCTCCCGATCGCAGCAGCGAGCAACGGACAGCCGTATGCCGCAGCGCCAACGGGTGCCGCGGCACCGAGCACCGAACCAGCAGACCGCATACCCGACCCGGGGGCCGCGCTCAGCGCCCGCCGGACCGGGCCGCGCCCTAAGGAGCCCCTGCCGTGACCCTTGCGACCGCGCCACAGCGGTCAACCGCAGCGGACGCGGGCCGCGCCGCCCGGCCCCGACCCGACCACGGCGCCTGGTTCCTGGTGCTGCCCGCGCTGATTCCGATCCTGGTGCTGAGCGTGGGACCGTTGTTGTACGGCATCGGGCTGGCGTTCACCGACGCCCAGTCGGGCCGGACCCAGGCCACCCGGTTCGTGGGGCTGCTCAACTTCTCCGATCTGTTCCAGGACTCCCTGTTCTGGGACTCCTTCCGGATCGGTCTGCTGTGGGCCTTCGGCGTCACTGTCCCGCAGTTCTTACTCGCCCTCGGCCTCGCCCTGCTGCTCAACCTGAATCTGCGGCTGCGCTGGCTGGCCCGCGCGCTGGCGATCATCCCGTGGGCGATGCCCGAGGTCGTCGTCGGCATCATGTGGCGGCTGGTCTACCACCCGGACGCCGGCGTCCTCAACGAGACGCTGCGCAGCCTGGGGCTGTCCGGAGCAGACGGCCGGGACTGGCTGAGCGGGCTGGCCACCGCGCTGCCCGCGGTCATCGTCGTCGGTGTCTGGGCCGGGATGCCACAGACCACCGTCACCCTCCTGGCCGGCCTGCAGAGCGTCCCGCGCGAGCTGCACGAAGCCGCGTCCATGGACGGCGCGGGCGCCTGGCGCCGCTTCCGTACGGTCACCTGGCCCGCCATCAGGCCCATCGCGCTCGCCGTCACCGCGCTCAACTTCATCTGGAATTTCAACTCCTTCGCCCTGGTCTTCGTGCTGACCGACGGCGGCCCAGGTGGCCGGACCCGACTGCCGATGCTCTTCGCGTACGAAGAGGCCTTCCGCTACGGCCAGTTCGGATACGCCGCCACGATGGGCCTGGCGATGGTCGCGGTGATCTCCGTCCTGCTGGCCGTTTACCTGGCCGGCCGGCTGAAGGGGGGTGACGACCAGTGAACGACACCGAGCACCGGGGCTCCGCGGGACGGGGGAAGAACGCCGGCACCGCGCGGCGCACCGCCACCCGCACCGGCCAGTACGCCGCCCTCCTCGCCTACCTGATCTTTCTGGCCTTCCCGTTCCTCTGGCTGATCTCCACCGCCTTCAAGCCACCGCGCGAACTCGGCAGCATCCACCCCACCTGGATACCCGAGGCGCCCACCCTGGAGAACTTCCGGCAGGCCTTCGAGCAGCAGCCGCTGCTGGCGGCCGCGGGCAACAGCCTGCTGGCCGCCGCGGTCTCCGCGCTGATCGCGATCGTGCTGGCGACCCCGATGGCGTACGCACTGGCCCGTTACCGCAACCGGCTCTCGCGGGCGGCCACCGGCTGGGTGGTGATCAGCCAGGCCTTCCCGCTGGTGCTGGTGATCATCCCGCTGTTCCTGATCCTGAAGGGCCTCCATCTGGTGGACTCCCGGATCGGTCTGATCATGGTCTATGTGGTCTGGTCGCTGCCGTTCGCGCTGTGGATGCTCACGGGCTATGTCCGGGCCGTACCACCCGAGTTGGAGGAGGCAGCGGCCGTGGACGGCGCCGGCCGGATCCGTACGCTCGTCTCGGTCACCGCGCCGCTGCTCGCACCGGGCATCGTCGCCACCGCGCTGTTCGCCTTCATCACCGCCTGGAACGAGTTCTTCTTCGCCCTGGTCCTGCTCAAGTCGCCCGAGAAACAGACGCTGCCGGTCGTGCTGACCCACTTCATCGGGACGGAGGGCGTCACCGACCTCGGCCCGCTCGCCGCCGCCGCGCTGCTGGCCACCCTCCCGAGCCTGCTCCTGTTCGCCGCCATCCAGCGGCGGATCACGGGCGGGATGCTCGCCGGGGCGGTGAAGAACTGATGCGCCACGACACCACGCCGGCCACCCCCGCCCGCCTCGACCGGCGGACACTGCTCACGGCCGCCGCCGCGCTGCCCGCCGCGGCCCTGCTGCCGGGCTGCTCCACCGGCCGCCGGCGGCGCGCGCCCGGCGGCCGGATCACCCTGCGCTTCCAGTCGCTGGCCTGGCAGCAGGACTCCCTCAAGGCCAACAAACAGCTGGTCGCCGAGTGGAACGCCCAACACCCCCGCGTTCAGGTGCAGTACGTCCAGGGTGCCTGGTCCACCGTCCACGACCAGCTGCTGACCGCCTTCGAGGGCGGCGAGGCGCCGGACATCATCCACGACGCCTCCGACGACCTCGCGGACTTCGCCTACGGCGGCGATCTCGCCGATCTCACCGACCTGCTGCCCCCGCGCCTTGAGCGCGACATCCCACGGCAGAGCTGGGAGACCGGAACGTTCGACGGCCGGGTCTACGGCGTTCCGTTCCTCCAGGAACCACGGGTGCTGATCGCGAACCGCGCGAAGCTGCGCGGCTCCGGCGTCCGCATGCCCACCCCCGAACACCCTTGGACCTGGGACGAGTTCGGGGAGGTGGCGAAGCGGCTGACCCGCGGCGCCGACCACGGCGTCGCCTGGCCGTTGAAGGAACCGGTCTCGGCCACCCTCAACCTCGCCCTGTCCACGGGCGGCCAGGTCTTCCACCGCCGCCCCGACGGCAAGGTGGAGGTCCGCTTCGACGCCGTCGACCAGGTGGTGCCGCGCACCATCCACGACCAGGTGAACGTCGACCGCACCGCCTCCCGTACGACCCTGGGCATGGGCGGCTCCGACACCCTGCCGGGCTTCTTCGCCGGGCGCTATGCGATGGTGCCGCTCGGCTTCTCGTACCGCCAGCAGATCGCCCAGCAGGCACCCAAGGGCTTCGACTGGACGGTGCTGCCCGCCCCCAAGGGCACCACGCCGGCCCAGGGGGTGAGCCCGCAGACCCTGTCGATCGCCGAGGACTGCCCGTACAAGGAAGAGGCGATGGCCTTCATCGACTTCCTCCTCAGGCCGCCGAACATGGTCCGGCTCGCCCTGGGCGACTGGCTGCTGCCGACCGGCCGGGAAGCGCTGAAGGATCCGGCGCTACGGGTGACCGAGTACGACTGGGCGACCGGCACCGCGCTGGCGAGCTCGCTCCGCTCCGCCCCGGCCCAGTCGGTCCGCGGCTACCCGGAGTGGAAGGACAAGATCGCAACTCCCGGACTGCAGGAGTACTACAGCGGCGCCATCGATCTGGACACCTTGCGCAAGCGGCTCGTCAAGGACGGCAACCTGGTCCTGGCGCGCTACCAGCGCTGAGGGACGCGGGCAGGGAGACACACAGGGACACGGGCAAGGAGACACACAGGGACACGGGCAAGGAGGCATACAGGGATTCGGGCAGGGCTGCTTCCCGCAGCCGCAAGGTAGTTGCACGAGACGTATCGTCTCGTCTAGCCTGCGGGGGCACTTACGTCCCTTCCCTCCGTGCGCCCGCGCCAAGGAGTGTGTTCGCCATGCCCCACGCCCAAATGCCCGCCCATATCGCGATGTTCAGCATCGCGGCGCACGGCCATGTCAATCCGAGCCTTGAGGTCGTACGGGAGCTCGTCGCCCGCGGCCACCGCGTCACCTACGCCATTCCGCCCGCCTTCGCCGACCTCATCGCCGGCACCGGTGCCGAGCCCAGACTCTGGAACTCCACCCTGCCCACCGAAGACAAGCCGGAGGACTGGGGCACCGAACTCATCGACAACCTGGAGCCGTTCCTCAACGACGGCATCCAGGCGTTCCCGCAGCTCCTCGCGGCCTACGAGGGCGATGAACCCGACCTCGTCCTGCACGACATCACCTCGTACCCGGCGCCCGTGCTCGCCCATCGCTGGCAGGTCCCGGCGATCCAGCTCGCCCCCAACATGGTCGCCTGGGAGGGCTACGAGGCGGAGGTCGCCGAGCCGATGCGGGCCGAGCTGCTCGGCACCGAACGCGGCCGGGCGTACTACGCACGCTTCCAGGCCTGGCTCGACGAGCACGATATGACCTCCCGCACCGACCCCGACCGCTTCGTGGCCCGGCCCGGCCGCTGCCTGGTCCTGATCCCCAAGGCCATGCAGCCGCACGCCGACCGGGTCGATGAATCCGTATACACCTTTGTCGGCTCCTGTCAGGGCGACCGCTCCCACCAGGGCGACTGGCAACGGCCGGCGCATCTGGCGCCCGGCACCAAGGTGCTTCTGGTCTCCCTGGGCTCCGCCTTCACCAAGGAACCCGCCTTCTACCGGGCCTGCATCGAGGCGTTCGGCGGGCTGGCGGACTGGTATGTGGTGCTGCAGATCGGCAAGTTCGTCGACCCGTCGGAACTCGGCGCGATCCCGGACAATTTCGAGGTGCACCAGTGGGTGCCGCAACTCGCCGTCCTCCGCCGGGCGGACGCCTTCATCACGCACGCCGGGATGGGCGGCAGTCGGGAGGGGCTGGCGAACGGCGTGCCCATGGTGTGCGTACCGCAAGCCGTGGACCAGTTCTCCAACGCCGACATGCTCCAGGCGCTCGGCGTCGGCACGCATCTGCCGAAGGAGGAAGCCACCGCGCAGACGCTGCGCGAGGCGGTGCTGTCCTTGGTGAACGATCCCGAAGTCGCCGCGCACGCCGATCGGTTGCGCCGGCAGATGGCCCGCGAGGGCGGCACCCGGCAGGCGGCGGATCTCATCGAGGCCGCACTGCCCCGCTGACCCGTACCGATCCGTGACGGGACTGCATGTGCGCGGGACTGCACGTACACGGGTCGCACACACATCTTGCGGAGCGCGAGCCTGCCATACCGCGCAACCCATCTGACGGACCGTTCGCCGCAATGTCACCGTCTATTACACGCACGTAAACGGAGTTGAGCCCACCAGGTTCAACCCGCAAAACTTTTTATGACCAGTTCTGCGACTTTTTACATTTTTGCAGGGTTGTTGCTTATCTCACACGGCTCGGCGGCCCTTGAATTGGACCCGTCAATCAGACAGGGTTTCGAGCCAGTCCGTCGCAGATCTTCCGGTCTCCACGGGCTGTTGCGCAACGCTTTCCCCCCACACCACGAACGAGGAGAACCCTCGCAATGGCTCACAAGCGTTCCAGCAAGAAGCGGCTCATCACGGCAATATCCGCCGCGGTCGCCGCCACTGGTATCGCCGCCGTCACCGCGGTCACCGCGGGCGCGTCCCCGGCTCCCGTCGTAGGCAAGATCTACGGTGCCGAGGCCAAGGGTGCCGTGAACGGCAGCTACATCGTCATGCTGAAGAAGTCGGTCCGTACCGCGGAGAGCGGTGACCTGGCCGCCAAGTACGGCGGCAAGGTCAAGCGGAGCTACTCCTCCGTCGACGGCTTCTCGACGACCGGTCTGAACGAGGAGGAGGCCAAGCGCCTCGCCGCCGACCCGGCCGTCGACAAGGTCGTACAGAACAAGAAGTTCCACATCGACGGCACCCAGGACAACCCGCCGTCGTGGGGCCTGGACCGCATCGACCAGGCGGACACCAAGGGCGACGGCAAGTACAACTACCCCGACAGCGCGGGTGAGGGCGTCACCGCCTACGTCATCGACACCGGTGTCCACATCAGCCACAAGGACTTCGGCGGCCGCGCGTCGTACGGCTTCAACGCCATCGACAACAGCGACAAGGCCGAGGACGACAACGGCCATGGCACCCACGTCTCGGGCACCATCGCCGGTGAGGCGCACGGTGTCGCCAAGAAGGCCAAGATCGTGGCCGTCAAGGTCCTGGACGCTCAGGGCTCCGGCACCACCGAGCAGGTCGTCGCGGGCATCGACTGGGTGACCAAGAACCACAAGGGCCCCTCGGTCGCCAACATGTCGCTCGGTGGCGGCGCTGACGAGGCGCTCGATGCGGCCGTGAAGAAGGCCATCGACTCCGGTGTCACCTTCGGTGTCGCGGCGGGCAACGAGTCCACCGACGCGGGCCAGGGCTCCCCGGCGCGGGTGAAGGAAGCCATCACGGTGGCCTCCAGCACCAAGGACGACCAGCAGTCGGACTTCTCCAACTACGGCAGCGTGGTGGACCTTTACGCCCCCGGCTCCGACATCACCTCGGACTGGAACACCGGCGACGACGCCACCAACACCATCTCCGGTACGTCCATGGCGACCCCGCATGTCGTGGGTGCCGCCGCGGTCTACCTGGCCGGCCACCAGGACGCCAAGCCGGCCGACGTGGAGAAGGCGCTCACGGACGGCGCCACGCCCGACAAGATCTCGAACCCGAGCGAGGGCACGCCCAACAAGCTGCTGAAGGTCGTCGAGTAAGAACCTCATCGCCTCAGCTCCACACGCCGGCCGTCGCGCTCGCCCCCACGGGGCGCGGCGGCCGGCGTCGTTGTGTTTTCCGGCTCCTTGACCGGACGAGCCCCGTCTCGCCGATCGGTCGGCGAGCGGGCCGTCCGTAGACACTGCCTACTCGATTTGGTAGACAGTGTCTATGAGTGATCAAGAGGCGGGCCTGCGTGCCCGTTTGGTCGAGGTCGGCGTCGACCTGCTGACCAGAGAAGGAATTCAGGCGCTGTCGCTGCGCGAGATCGCCCGCCAGGCCGGGGTCTCGCACGGAGCTCCGCGCCGCTACTTCCCGACCCATCTGGACCTGCTGTCCGCCATCGCGCGTCAGGGCTTTGCCGACCTGGGCGACCGGGTCGCCGAGGTGATCGGCGACGGCCGGGCGAGCCCCCGCGCCCAGCTCATGGCGCTGGGACGCTGCTATCTCGACTTCGCGCTGAGCCACCGCGGGATGTTCGAGCTGATGTTCCGCCATGACCTGTTGGAGAGCAATCAGCTCGGTCTGCGGGAGACCAGCCTGCCGCTCTTCCGCGTCCTCGTCGACCTCGTGGCCCGGGCACAGCCACCGGCTGATGCGGCGCCACCTGTCGTCGCGGGCGCACTGTGGGGGAACCTGCACGGCATCGCCCAGCTGTGGGGGTGGGGCAGCCTCCCGCTCGCTACGGGGACCGACGACGTCGAACCGCTGCTGCGCGCCGCGCTGAACGCGCACCTCGGGCCGGAGGGCCGATGAGCTCAGTACGCCATCGTCGCCTCACGCTCGTCGGCAGTATCACCGGGGCCGTGATCGTCGCCCTGGACGGCACGGTGCTGACCGTGGCCCAGCCCACCATGCAGCGGGCCCTGCACGCCTCGTTCGTGCAGGTCCAGTGGACCAGCACCGGCTATCTCATCGCCGTCGCGAGCCTGCTGGTCTTCGCCGGCCGCCTCGGCGACCGGTTCGGCCACCAACAGATCTTCGCCATCGGGATCCTGGGCTTCGGCGCCACTTCGGCGGGGATCGGCCTGGCCTCCGACGTCGGCTGGGTGATCGGTCTACGCGTCGCCCAGGGCGTCTTCGGCGCGCTGTTGCAACCGGCCACCCTGGGAATGCTGCGCGCCACGTACCCGCGCGACCAGCTCGGTATGCCCCTCGCACTGCGCACCAGCGCCATCGGTCTGGCGGCCGCCGCCGGCCCGATCGTCGGCGGCGCACTCGCCGCCCATCTGGGCTGGCGGGCGGTCTTCTTCCTCAACGTGGCACCCGCGCTCGTGATCGGCGTACTGGCCCTCACCGTCCACCTGCCGACGCCTGCTCCTACGCCCACGCCTACGACTGCGCCTACCTCTTCGCCGGCGACCGGAGCCGGCGCCTCCGCTGCCCGGCTCGACCTGCCCGGCGCCTGTCTGCTCGCGATAACCCTGGTCTGCCTGGTCCACACCCTCGTCGCGATACCGGAAACCGGCTGGACGGCGGTGACCACGCTGGGAGGCGTCGCGGCCGCGGTCACCTGTGGCGCGTTCATCCGGCACGAACGGCGTACCGCGAGCCCGCTGGTGCCGCCGAGCGTGCTCGGATCGGCAACCGTCCTCTCGGCGCTCACCATCCTGCTGTCCGCCTCGGCAGCCCTGTTCGGTGCGCTGTTCGTCGGCACGTACTTCTTGCAGGACGTTCTCGCGCTGGACCCCCTGGAGAGCGGTCTGCGCGTGCTGCCGCTGGCCGTGATGATGGTGCTGAGCGCGCCGGCCTCGGCCGTCCTGCAGCGCAGACACGGCCCCCGACGGACGACCATGGCGGCGATGGTGCTCCTGACCCTCGGCATCCTCCTGCTGTCCCAACTCGACCAGAGGGCCACGCCGGTGGAGATCGGTGCCGGCTTCCTTCTGCTGGGCGCCGGATTCGGCACGGTGATGGTCACCGCGACGGCCGTCATCGTGCACCAGGCGTCCGTGGACAACGCCGGGGTGGCCGGCGGGCTCCAGCAGACGGCGATGAACATCGGCCCGACGCTGGGCGTCGCCGTGGCCACCATGCTGCTCACCCTCACCGCACCGACCGCTGCCGGCGGCCGGCCGTACGGCGGCGCATCACACGGCGGCGCATCACACGGCGGCGGATCGCATGGCGTCGGAGCGCTCGCCGACGGGCCGCACTGGACCCACGACGCTTTTGTCTCCGCGATGGGGTCCACGCTGTTCGCCCTCGCGGTCCTCGCCGCGATCGGCGCCCTGGCGGCAATCAAGCTGCCCCGACGCCTCGACGCCGAACGAACTCGGAACCCCCGCCGAGAAGTTATCCACAGGCGGCAGCCTCGCCCACCGCGTGCGACGGAATCCCGCTACCGTCGGTGACATGCACGGAGGACTGCCGTTCATCGGCATCAGCACCATCGTCTACGGCGTGATCGGACTGATCGCTGTCGTAGTCCAGGCGATCCGCACAGCGGGGGGAGCTCGACATGCACACCATCACCGTCATCGTGCCTGCTCACAACGAGGAGGAGGGGCTACCGGCCACGCTGGAGTCCCTCGCGTGTCAAACGGTCCGGCCTGACCGCATCCTGGTCGTGGACGATGCTTCCACGGACCGTACGGGCGAGGTGGCGGCCTCACACGGCGTGACCGTGCTGCGCCCGCCACGCAATCTCGGCAGCAAGGCCAAGGCGCAGAACCACGCCCTGCCGCACTGCACCACCGACCTCGTCCTGGCCGTCGACGCGGACACCGTTCTCGCACCGGACTACATCGAGACCGTCGTCCCCGTCTTCGACGACCCCAGCGTCGCGGTAGCGGCCGGCACGGTCCGCACCCGCCATACCCGCACGATCTGGGAGCGCGGACGGTCCACGGAATATCTCTTCGGCTTCCACTGGCACCGCCCCATCCAGGCCCTGGCCAACAGCCCCATGGTCTGCTCGGGTTGCTGCTCCGTCTTCCGCCGCGACGATCTGCTGTCCTTCGGCGGATTCCCCGAGCGCACGATCGTCGAGGACATGGACTTCACCTGTTGCGCCTTGAGGAGTGACCGTACGTCCCAGCCTGGTATGTCGGCAAACATGCAGGTCAGAGGTGCTGCCTCGGACCTCCTTGTGGCATGCAACTGTGGTCGAGTGCAACCTGCTCTGTCAGGATTCAAGCTGACTTGATGCTGACTTTTTTGATGGGTAGTCAGGTTCATTGTCGCGTCAGCTATGTGGCCGACTGCTAGCGACGATAGGTCCGGGTGGGGAAGCGGGTTGAGGCCCGGTGGACGAGGTTGCGGCTTCCCGACTGCGCTTCCCCGGGGGCGCCCCGGCGTGGACTGCTCAACCGTGGCCCACGGAGAGCCTGTGTCCGGATCCCGTCTGCTCATCGATTGGGAGCTGGCAATCTTCGGAGACGAGAAGTCCGACCTCGGCCGTCTCGCCGTACGCCTCCGCCTCGACGATCCCACGCCCGTCCTCGCCCTTGCCGACCGGCGAGATCCGACGGCCGAAGGACGGCTCCACCTGTACCGGCACATCCACCTGCTCGCTGATGCCGCGCTGAGTACAGATCCCGTGGTACGAGAGAGGGCCGCCTCACGATTGAACTCCTCCCGGAGTGCCCACCCGTAACGACGCCTGTCGCCCAACCCACCTGCAAGAAAAGGCAATTGCCGACCCCCTATACAGAACAAAGGTTCGACATGAATGATGAGGGGATCGCGTGCCAGTTCGGTACGCCACTCGTTATACAGGGCAGCCGAGGCGCACATCGGGCGCAGGATGAGGCTTTCGCCTCACGGCAGGAGGAGCAGCGATGAGTGATCGCAGTTCGATCGAGTGGACAGAAGCTACCTGGAACCCCACCACAGGGTGCGATCGGGTTACGCCAGGCTGCGACAACTGCTACGCCTTGACGTTATCCCGGCGCCTCAAAGCCATGGGGGCGGCCAAGTACCAGAACGACGGTGATCCTCGCACTTCGGGGCCGGGGTTCGGCCTCACTCTGCACCCGGACGCCCTTGCCGTACCTTCCCAGTGGAAAACCCCGCGGATGGTTTTCGTCAATTCGATGAGCGACCTATTTCACGCCAGAGTTCCGCTGGACTTCGTCCAGCGAGTCTTCCGCGTGATCGCCGCCACGCCCCAGCACACCTACCAGCTGCTCACCAAGCGCGCTCTTCGCCTGCGCCGCGTGGCAGACCAGCTTGAATGGCCTCCGAACCTTTGGATGGGTGTTTCCGTCGAGAGCGCCGATCAGCTGGGCCGCGTCGACGACCTGCGCCAAGTCCCAGCGGCAGTTCGCTTCCTGTCGTGTGAGCCGTTGCTCGGACCGCTCACCGGACTGGACCTTCAGGGGATCGGCTGGGTGATTGCCGGCGGAGAGTCCGGCCCCGGTCACCGGCCGGTTCTGGAGGAGTGGATCATCGAGATTCGCGACATCTGCAACGCGGACGACGTCCCCTTCTTCTTCAAGCAGTGGGGTGGTCGCACACCAAAGGCCGGAGGCCGGGAGCTCGTCGGTCAGACGTGGGATGAAATGCCGAAGAGGCTTCAAGCCACGGCCTCCTGAACATTCATATCCGGCCATCGCCTGAAGGCGGTCTGGTGTCCCACAAGAGCGCCATGTGACCCTCTCCCCTGAGTTGCGGTGACAGGCGGACTGGGGGAGCAGACATGGCCGTGCCCAAAAACTCCGTATGGTCGAGGGATCCACACACAGCCGCGAAACACGACCTGCTGAAGAAATACCTGCAGCCCTGGGCGCCAATCTTGCTGTCGCGGCACGACACCATCACGTATGCGGAAGGCTTCTCGGGGCCCGGCATCTACACCGAGGGGGAGCCTGGATCCCCGGTCATCGCCTACGAGGCATTTGCCGACACCCTGCAGCACCGGCCCAAGACCATTCGCATGGTGCTCGTAGAGGGCGACAAGCGACGCGAGGTCGAGCTGCGGAGCCAGATCGCCCGTGTCCGTGGGCGGTATGCGGATGAGATCAACAGACGCATCTCCGTGGGGACATACCGAGGCGAGTGTCACCCGACTCTCCTTGAAGAGCTCCGGACGTCCGGATGCCTGGGAGACCCCCTGTTTGTCCTTCTTGACAGCTACGGAGGCCCCGACGTCCCCTTCAGCCTCCTCCAGGAACTCGCCAAGCACCGCAGCACAGAGGTCATGGTGACGTTCGCGCCGGGCTTCCTCACCAGGTTCGCGGAGAAAAACAACGGGCACCGGGAAGCAGGGGACGCGGCGTTCGGCGGCCCTCAGTGGCAAGCAGTCTTCGAACAGCCCTCCAGCGACAAGTTCACCTTCCTGCGTGACCAGTACCGTGACACCCTTCACCGCGCCGGCTTCTCCCACACCCTCTACTTCGAGATGGTGGACGAGGGCGGACGTGTCCTCTACCTCATCTTCGGCACCAGCCACGAGAGAGGGCTGGAGAAGATGAAGGACGCCATGTGGAGCGTGGACTCCGACCACGGCGTCCGATACCGCGACCCACGAGACGTCCAGCAGCAGCAACTCGAACTTGAGCTTGAGCCCCACACCGGCCCGCTCCGCCGGATCCTCCTCGACTACATCGCTTCGTCCGCGAAGGGGCGGTCGGTCGCCGACCTCAGGCAGTACACGCTGCTTGAGACCGTCTACCGCCCCGCTCAGGTCACCCCGCTCGTGCGTCAGATGCGCGACGCCAAGACCGTCTCCACCGAGCCGCACAAGGTAACGAGCGAAACACAGGTGGTTCCCTACGTCCCCCCACCGAACACCGGCAGCGCTCACGGCCAGGGCGAGCTCTTCTGATCAGCGCTCGACTGTACGGCGCTCGTGCGAGGGCCGAGGTCAGCGATCGACATACCCGCCCACGCTCCCAACATCGCAGCGACGGCAGAGGATGCCGCGAGGCACCGAAGAGGTGTGGGTATCCACCCAGTGGTCCAGCAAGGGCTGCCCCGGCGAACGGGGCAAGGGCTCCGGCAACGGTGGCCGGCGCAGCGAGGAGGCCAGACAGGCGGCCGTAGTGCGTCGTGCCCCAGCGGTCTGCGACAGCGGTGGCCTGGAGAAGCGTGAGGTTGCCGCGCACGACTCCGGCGAGGACGGCGACCAGGATCAGCAGCGGGATCGGGCCGGGAATGAGCGCGAAGGCTGCGGTCGTGGCACCGCTGGCGGCGATTAGGACCGTGGTTCGGGCTGTGGTCGATGTCCGGGCGGCGAGGGTGGCGAAGAGGGTGCGACCGAGCGTCTGGCCTGCGCCGCCAAGTCCAAGTGCCCGTGCGGCGGTTGTCGCGTTGGCGCCGCGCTCGGCCAACAGGGGGGCCAGGCCGAAGACGACGGCATACATGGCGAAGCCGGAGAGCGTGAAGGCGGCAGCCAGGAGGAGGAAGGGCCGGCTGCGTGCGATCGGTGTGCAGTCGCTCGTATGCGGCACGTACCCAGCGGCCGGACTACTCGCGCGGCACTATCGAGCCGCTCCTCATCCGGTCGGGAAGATCCAGGGGCACCCCCTGCCCGAGGTTCAGTCGCGGAGAGAACTCCGAGCGGTCCATGGACTCCCGATGCCGGAGAATCCGGCCGACGCGCCAACGCAGCGATGGCCTGAGCCGACGGCCGTTTAGATGAGCACTGGCCTCCTGTACGAACGCGTTGGCGCTTTCGGCTAGCTCATTAGCAGCATCTTCCACTTCGGCGAGGATCTTCCATCGAGCAGGCCCAGCGGCGCATCGCTGGCCGGCCCCGACGCCGATCTGACCACTCACGTCGAGGAGGTGGGCCTGCTTGGGCGACCAGGTGAGGGCAGCTTGGTGGCGGAGCCCCAGTTCCTGGCCACTGGGCACTCATTCTGCCCGCCCCACCAAGGCCCCGCTGCCCTCGCGTCCGATACGAGCGCTCGCCGAACCACCGGATAAGTCATGCCCGCCAGCCGCTCCTCCAGCTCGGGCACCGACAGCAGGAACATGCCGCCGGTCGGTGGCCGACCATGACCACGTCGTCCAACGCCTCGGCCGCTTCGGTCAACACCCCCGGCCACGGCGCGTACGGCCGCTCCGGAACCTGCGGCACGCCGCGGTTCGAACCCTCGCCCGGCAGGTCCACCCACCGCACGGCGCCAGGGACGTCCGCTGCCTAGGCCAGTCCCCGCACCGACTCCGACCCCAGACCGGGACCACCCGGCACGAACAACCAGTTCCATCGGCCGGCCCGCCGCGAGAGGGCCCGCAGCCGCACCCCCGACCGCGTCCAGAACTCCAGGTCCGACGCTTCCAACCCGCTCATCGCATTCCTGCCGCTCGGACCCCGGACGCCGGCTCGATCTGGCCGGACGCCCCGATCCAGTGATCCTGCCACCGCAGCGGACATCGCATCCCAGCCGAAATGCTGGCGGTGCGGCCACGGCCGCGGAGTCGCTCAGCGGCGGACGGTGAGGGCTGCCAGGCCCGCTGGTCCGCCGAAGGCGATCGCCGGGTCGGAGGTGTCCGGCATGCCGCCGTCGGGCAGGGCGCAGAGGGAAGTGAGGGGCGTGCCGGTGACCACCCGCATGAGCTCTTCCCCGGTCCATGGGTTCCAGAGGCGCACGGTGGTGTCGCTCGAGCCCGCGGTGGCGAGGAGCGGCTGCGGCGAGGTGGGGGTGGGCGGCAGAAGGCCGATGGCGGAGACCGGGCCGTGGTGCCCCTCGAGTACGGGGTACGCCTCCGTCCGAGGAGCGTCCGGGGACCAGAGCCGGACGCAGCCGTCGCTGCCGCCGGTGACCAGCAGGGAACTGCCGTCCTCCGCGGGGCAGACGGCGAGCGAAGGGACGGGGCCCGTGCGGCCGGGCAGGCGCAGGTGCGACGGCGCACCGACGCAGCTAAACCCCACGGTACGGCCGCTGGAGAAGGCCACGAGCGGGCCCGTCTCGGTCGGCAGAGCCGCGAGGGCGCGCACGGCCGCGTCCTCGCGGACGGGCTCCCAGCGTTGCTCGCCGCTGGCGAGGTCATGGAAGCAGATGCTTCCCGCGCTCGTGCCACTGACCAGGATGACGTCGGCACCGGGGAGGGAGAGCGTGGCGAGAGAGCGCACGCTCGCCGCCTGCCAGCTCTGATCCACCGGAGGGGACCGCCAGCCGCGCTGCTCGTCCCAGCGGCCGATCAGGCCGTTCTTCAGGCCGATGACGACGGACGCCGACCCGTCCGGCCAGACGTGGGTGGCCAGGGCGGTCAACGCGTTGCAGTCCCATTCGGCGGGCCACGTCAGCTGCTGGGGAGGCAGCCGCGTCCGCCGCAGCTGCCCCCTCGCCGCCGACCGGATGCTGACGGCACCTGAACGGGCGGGCGTCAGCAGGCTGGGGCCGTCGTCCGATCCGGGGAGCACGGCTAGGAGGGAGCCGTCTCCCGACGCCTCCAGATCGGGTTCCAGCTCCGACGTGCGCCCGGTGGGGTTCCAGATCCGGACCGTCCGGTCCAACGATGCGGACACCACGAAGGGCATCCGCCGTCCCGTCTCGACCGCGACCACGGCCTTGACCCTTCCCGTGTGGTCGGGCGGGGAGGCGTACACCTCTTCCCCCGTGGCCGGATCCCAGAGGCTCACGGGCCCCCCGTCAGCGCCGCCGAGTGCCAGCAGTGTTCCGAAATTCGGATGGGGATAGGGCCCGAGGGAGGCCGCCGACCGCGGGATGCGCGCGGCCTTGTTCTCCTCGCCGGTGAGCGGGTCGTAGGTGCGCACGCTGCGCGTCGTGCTCGAAGCCGCGGCGAGCCGGGGCCGGTCCTGCTGGTCGAAGTACAGGGCGAGCGCGACCACTCCCCTGCCCTGCCCGTGCACCACGGTGACGACGTCGAGCGATTCGGCGTCGAAGACCTCCAACGTGCTGTTCTTGCCGCCCGCGGCGAGCAGCGTCCTGCCCGAGGGGAGCCGCAACGTCGCCAACGCTTTGACCGAGGGGCCCATCACGCCGTCGAGGGGCCTGAGGGGCAGGACCGGTGTCTCCTCGTCGAAGGGATCACAGGTGATCAGTCCTGCGTCGGTTCCGACGGCCAGCCGGACCCGTCCGGTCCTGGTCCTGAAGGCGGCGAGGGCGAACACGGCTCCTGTCACCGGGAGCCGGGTCGCATCGCCGCTCTGCGGGTCGTAGATCCAGACGCCGTGGGCGGTGCCCACCGCGAGCAAGGGGCTCTCCGCGGGGGCGGTCAGCACGGCCAGGGCGCGTACGTACGGGGCCGGCCGGAAGGGCAGGCCGAACTCCGTTCCCGTGCGCGGGTCCCACATGCGCACCTCACCACCCTGGTCGCCCGCCGCGACGAGCGGGCTGCCGTCCGGAAGGGTGAAGGACACCAGTGAGGCGAGGGGGTCGACGTACGTGCCAGGAGGTTGTCGGGCACCCGCAGTTGGTTCCACCGCGGTGTGACGCCGGAGCGGTAGCCGGGTAGGGGCCGTGTCGCGACCATGTTCCCGGCGGCACCACGCCCGACAGCCGTGCCCAGGAGGGACAGGCGGAGGCTGTCGGCCCGTGCCGCCGCTCCTGCATCGCCCAGGAACGCTTCGATACGGGCCCACGCGGCGAGGTGCGCGGCACTGGTGTGGAAGTCGGCGGGGAGTCCGAGGGCTGCCCGGACCGTGCCGCTCGTCTCCCATGGCAGGAACCGCCAGGGGACGTGCAGGTCTTCGACCAGTCCCGCGGCGGCGACGTGCGCGATGAGGTGGCGTCGTAGGTAAGGGTGTGGGGGCTGGTCCGGCGCCGCGGGGAGCAGCTCTTCGAAAGCCCATACGAGTTGCGCGTGCGTGGCGGTGATTGAGATCTCGGGGAAACGCTCCGCCGGGTCCGTGTCCGTGTCCGGGAGACCGAGCAGGAACTGCGGTGAGTACCGGAGGGTTTCGCTGATCCGTTCGTGGATCGGCCGGTACACGGTCCGCTCGTCCTCGACCGCGGTGGTCAGGTAGCCGTTGAGACGGCTGGCCATCACCTGGCGGATGGCCGCGTCCGGGTCGGCCACGGGTGTCGGGCCCAGCGCCCGCACCGCGGCGGGCCAGATGTCGGCCCAGGGCAGTCCCGCCCCCTGCCCGAAGGCGGACGTCCGCAACACGGCCATCAGGTGTTCGGCCGGGGTGTCGTGCCAGCGGGCCACCTCCCCGAGGTCCTCGCGGAGGAGCGCCTCGGTCCCCTCGCGCAGGGTCCGGCGCCACGGAGGGTCGTCGGGGCTCGGCAGGACACGCATCGAGCGAAGTCGCTCGGCGGCGATCCGGGCGTCCAGGAAGGACGGGGACACCTCTTCGGCGACCGCTGCGGCCAGCGAGCGGTGCTGGTACCGGAGCTGGGGCTGGGCGGGGTCCAGCGGGAGCTCCGGCCGCCCTTCCTCGGCGCCGCCCTGGCCTTCGTACGGGGCCCGGAGCAGCGCGCGGACGTACGCGGCGATGTCGCCCCTGGTCGCCTCGACGTCGTCCGTGCGGATCGAGTTCCCGGAGTGAGTGGCCCGGATGAGGAGCCCGAGCAGGTCGGTGGAAGGGGCCGTGGGGGTCGAGGTGGAGGGGCGCCGCGCTTCGCCCTCGGCGGCCGTCGTGTACTCCCTGGGGCTGCGGACGCCCAGAAGCAGCCGGACCGCGGGACATCCGCCCGTATCCATGCGCAGTTGGGTGAGGGGGCGGAGCAGGTCGGTGATGACGCGCGTCGGGTTCCTGGCCTCGTCGATGCCGTCGACCACGAGGGTCAGGGGCCGTCCCCGCAGCAGGGCGAGCTCCCCTACGAGCTTGCACAGGGCCACCACAGGACCCTCGTCCAGGGGCTTCGCCGGCCCTCTGGATGCTGTCCGGGTGCGTGCCGGCGCCGTGCCGAAAACGCTCGGGGAGCCGCCGAGCGCCTCGTACAGGGTCTGGGCGAGTTCGTCCGGATCGGAGTTGCGGGCGAGGACGGCCGCGTCCACCGACCCCACCGGGACGTCGAGTTCCTCGGGGATGTCGGCGATGAGCGGACCGTAGTGCGGGTCCGCGCGGAAACGGGCGTCGCTGAGGGTCACCATGCGGGCCAGGAGGGCGGACTTCCCCGAGCCGGCCTCGCCGGTGACGACGAGTACGTTCTCGGTGCCGACCAGGAACGCGAGCACCCGCTTGACCAGCTCGGTGCGCCCGGTGAAGTACCAGCCGGGGCCGCCGGCTCCCGGGTGACCGGCGGCGCGCGAGATCCAGTACGTGTCCAGCTCGGTCCGGGTCCACCCGACCTGGCTGAGGGAGGCACCGAGTACGGGTTCGACGGCCGCGTAGCCGGGGTTCGGAAGGCAGGGGCTCGGCTGTTGGTGTGCCCTCTGGACCGTGGCGGATGGGGTCGGCCAGATCTCGTGGATGTCGGCCATGGTCTTCGCGTCGAACACCGCGCCGACGATGCCCTTCCAGTCCTGCCAGCTGAGGTGGGACCCGGCGTAGCCGTTGGCCCGGTCCGCGCAGTGCTCGTGGGCGGCCCGGAGCAGGTTGGTGAACTGACCGAGCCGCGGCCTGCTCTCGTCGTTCCCGGCCGCGAGTACGACGAGCGAGCCGAGCGAGCGGCGCCCCTCTCGGAGCGCCTTCAGGTTGGCCTTGAGCTCGGTTTCGAGCCGGCCGGAGAAACAGGAGTCGACCATCACCAGGACGTGCGTGGCCCGGGAGTCCAGCACGGTCGCAATCAGTTCGGCGGTCGGGAAGGCGGTGCTGAGCGGCCGGTCCTCGTAGGAGTCGGGCAAGCGCAGGAAGTGCTGCGGGGAGTTGGCGGGGGCCAGACCGTGGCCGGTGATGTAGACGACGAGGGCTTCGTCGTCGTCCACCTCGGCGAGTTTCTCGTCCAGGACGAACTCGCGCAGGTCCCTCAGGTCACGGAGCTGCTTGAGCCGGGCGGGGGCGAAGCGGCGCCCGTCGTCGAGGCCGGGATCGGCCCACCAGCCCTCCACGACGGTCACCTGCGCCGAGACGCCCGTGCTGAACTCCTGCTGCTGTGCCGGGGTCCCGTCGTCGTACTCGGTGACGGCCATGACGAGGAGGCGACGGGCGTACGTGCCGGGGACCGGGCCGCGCGTCATGGTTGACCGCCCGCCACTGCGCGGGCCACCGGCTCGCTGCGGAGGTAGCGCACGGCGCTGTGGGGGTCGCCCACGCCGTTGCGGACCGTGGCATCGACCAGTCCCGGCGCCACCCGGCACAGCCCCGCGCCGCCGGTGACCACGTCGTCCGGGTCGTAGACGTTGATCCACCGGACGTGGTCGGGCAGGCGCAGGTGGTCGCCGTCCTCGATCTTCATGAGCCGCCGCACCGAGGGGATACCCAGCGGGGAACCACAGGTGATGAGGGTGTGGACGGCGGGCCCGGGGACATCTCCGGGTGTCTGACCCGGGGCGTCGTCCTCGTGGCGGAACAGGTCATAGGCGATGACGCTGCCGAGGGAATGGCCGATGACCACGGAGGTGGTCGGGGTGACGTGGTCCCGGACGAGTGCGCGGACCTTGACGGCCAGGTTCGGCTCCGTCAGATAGGAGCGGACTTCCCGCATCCGCTGGACGAAGAACCGCCCGCCGCCGCCGGGGAAGCGGTGGTCATAGGCCATCAGCAGTCGGGTGATCCGGGGCGGCCAGAGCTTCGGCGGGCCCAGTACGGCCAGCGGCTGTTCCTCGGCGTAGGCAAGGTCCTGCGGCCTGACGACGTCACCGAGGGCCTCCGCTACGAACTGTTCCTCCGCCGGTGTCATCGACGCGCCGTAGGGGTCGTCCTGCGGCCCCAACCGGTCCGTGCCCTTGGCGAGCAGGGAAGTCCAGTGCGGCGTGCGGAGCGTGGGCGGGCGGTCGGGCCGGTCCGTGAACTCCTTGATGCCGCGCCCGAGCGCCTTCCCCCAGTCCCGGGTCAACTGCTCCCCCGAGGTCCTGGACTGCCCGATCCCGTGAACCCCGACGATCTCCGCTGCCCGCATCCGTTCCCCACTCCGCCCAGCCCGTTCCGTGCCGGCATCCGTCGGCCGTTACCGGTGACCGTCGACCAGCGGCACACGGTCCGGGTTTCCGGGTCGTCGGCCGGATCATGATTGTGCTGTATCCGGACAGGACTTGTCGCTCGATCGGCCGGACTCCCGAAAGACCCTCGCCGAGAGCGTGGCCGAGTCAGCAGGGTGCTCGACGGCGTTGAGCACCCTGCGCCGTGGCCGCAAGTTGCGGGTGGTCGCTCCAGGCGTTCGCTCGGCCTATGGCGCGTTCATCCAGCCCGGAGAGATGGGCGCTGTAGAAAGCGCGGCCAGCGGCGGTGGCCTCGTAGAACTGGCAGTCATCGGATCGACACCCACCCGCGGGGACGGGGCGATCGACGTCGTCGCGGGGATCACCCCGCAGGCCGCTGCCGAACTCGGCCTCGCCGACGGCACCGATGCTGGAGCTTCACCCCTCGACGGACAACACGGTTCACGTCTACGCCAGGGGCCGGGAGGACTCCCGAGCCCGACACGAAGCCGCGATGGCCTGTCAGGATGCTGACCTCTCGGTGCGAGCTTTCTTCCTGCCTTGCGTTGTTTTCACAGCCGCTGAGGTCGCTAACATGCCGACACGGCGCAGTGCTCACTGAGTTGATACCCTTGTTGAGGGCGAGGGGGATGTCGCGAATTTCGCCGGATTTCCTAATTAGGGAATTTCGGGGACATGGACTACACCTGCGTGTCCCTTATCCTCCCGTGCAGGTCATCGGAGGCCATCTACCCAAAGATTGCTGGGCAGTTGACCTCAGCATTTCGTGGTAGCGTCCTTGTTCGAGGGACAATGCAACCTGAAAGGGAAATCGTGAACACGGAGAAGATCGCCGCTCGCCGCCTCTCGCTGGAAGAGGTGACGAAGCTCGGCGTGAAAGACAGGCTCTTCATTTCCGCCGAAACGGCAGAACTCAAGCTTCCCGACTGCTATGTCCCTGCTTTTCTGACCAAGTCCGGTGAGGATTTCGAGGGCGGCTTGATCACGGCGAGAACCGTATTCCAGGAAGAGGTCTCCTGCCTTCCCGACGACGAGAATGAAGCCGGAATCTACTTGGCAGACGAGAACGGCTCGGTGACCATCGAGGTCCTCCAGTCCGCCGGTGTCGTGCTGGACCTGGCGCTTTTCGTCCCTAGTGGGGACAAGGGGGCCCTCACGGCCCTTTACGCTGCGGCCCGGCAGGCCTTCGGCGCCGACGTCGTGCAGATCTGGCGCCAGGGACTCAAGGAGGTTCCCGACGTGAAGGTCGACATCTTCGAGGAGCAGATTCCCCGGGGGCGCAAGGGGAGCGACAGCCCCAAGCGTGACCGTCGCGCGGTCGACACCTACCCCACCCGTGCGGACTTCATCGAGTTCTCCGCGGGGTGGAAGCCGGTCGTTGAGATTCACAGGCCGATTGTTGACGACACCCCGACCATCTGAGGCGGCGTTACCTCTCGGTCTCGGCCTGAGAGGACGCCGAGAACGCATGCGCCGGCCCCGGTCGACCCCTGAGCGGCCCAGGGAGCCGTCGGAAAATAACTCACGAACGCTGAAGCGCCGTTCCACTCGATGACCTCGCGAGACAGCCCGCCTGACCAAGATCAAAGCCTGAAGTTATTCTGCGACAGCCCTCAGGGCTTCGGCGTAGTCGAGTGAGGTCCGCTTCGTGCTCAGGCGAGGCCGAGGAGCGTGAGGGGTCGGCGGGCGTCACGCGCATTGCGGCGACGGCCGGAGGCGATGTTCTTCGCGCCGTTCAGTCGCAGGGCGCCGACCGCGAGGTTGCGCCAGGTCGCCATAGCGCGGGGTGCGCTGTCGGTCCGCTACCGCGCACGCGGTCAGGTCGAGGACGGCGGCCAGCGCGTGCCGCACTCCTCGTAGCCGGATGATCTGCTATCAGCCCGAACGCCCAGCCCAGCCGCTCATCCCATGCACGAGCGTCGTCCGCATCTGCACCCGTCTCTTCAGCAACGCAGGGGTCATCCCCCGGCACCGTCGGCTGGCTCCGCCCGACGGTGCGCGGAGATGCAGGCCACCGAGGCGCAATGGACATGAGACAGGAACCGTCCGCTCGCACTCCCTTCACTGCAAGTGGTCACGAAACGGACGCCCGCCGACTACGCCGAAGCCCTGGCTTGGAAGAGGGCCCGGGCTGCCACGGGCCGTTTCGCCATGGTGCCGTTTCACTGTCGGCGGGCCGGCCGGTACACGGACAGTCCCACGGCGACGACCTCCCTGCGGCGTTGCGCAGACGGTTCACGGGGCAGCTGCTGCCCTCAGGGGACCTGGGATACGACGACATCCGCACGGTGTGGAATGGAGTACACGACCGGCGCCCCGCTCTTATCACCCGCTGCCTCAGCGCGGCGGACGTCAGCGCCGCAGTGCGCTACGCAGACACCGCCGGCCTCCCCGTCACGGTGAGACCTACGCCGGCACCGTAGAGCGCTGCGACTGGCCGGCCTTTCTTCACGCGAGAGCCGTGCGGGCAGCGGATCCGTGAGCGATGATCCCGCCATGACGAGCCTCCCCTGGCGCCCAGTGCGCACCCTCGAACTGAACGACAAGCTGATCCCCGACCCCAACGCCCAGCACATCAAGCTCGACCGACTCCACAGCGTGCGAGTCGCCATCGACGGTTCCTTCCTCCACATCGATCCGCGGCCGGAGGGCGAATGGAAGAAACCGGGGGAGTTCACCATCTACACGGTCCCGGCGAGCAACGTCCTAGTCATGGAGTCGCAGGAGCAGGTGAAGTCCGGCAAGGTCGTCGGATTCTGAGGCTTGGGCCCTGCAATCCCGCCCCCGCTTCTGCAGGCGGCGGGGTGCTTCGTCGTACCGGCTTGCAGATGCCCAGGCCCGAAGGGGCAGTCGTACGTCGCCGCACCGCAGCTCCCGGCGTACGACCGGCCGCCTGCCTCGGACGTCACCGTAGTACGCCGCGACGGAACCCAGGAGACCCGGCCGGCCCTCGCCCCGCGGCTGTCGCTGGGCTCGTACGATCCCGCCCGCGTCAAGCCCCAGCGGTCAGAGGAGAAGTGCGGCAGCTGCGACGGAGTGTTCAAGGAGGGGCAGAAGAAGCAGCGCCTGAACGGCCGTCTCCGGCACCTGCCCGGCGAGTGCGGGTCCTTTAAGGCGGTGCAGCCGGTCCAACCCCGTCCGACGGGGAGGGAGGTCCCCCTGCACGAGAAGGTCGCCCGCCGGTTCTGGATCCGCCGACGTTGCCCCGTCTGCGGCTCGAAGGCCGGCCAGGACTGCATCGACCCGGGCGAGCAGGGTGGCGAAGCGGTTCAGCGGGAGCACGGCCACGACGAACGGATCATGCCGATCGTGGAAGAGCGTGAGGCAGCCGCGAAGACCAAGAAGGGCCAGTGCGCGGAAGACCAGCGGACCGGCCGGGGGACCGCGAGCATGGTGCCCGCCTACAAGTTGATGAACGTCTCGTGCCCCGTGTGCCACGCGAGACCGGATGCCGAGTGTGCGCTGCCCGCCAGCTCACACCAGGCGCGGCGGGACCTCCTCTCCCGCCGACTCAGCGGCAACGGTGGCCGCCGACGCCGGTAGCCCCTCGTCCCACTCCTCAAGGGCCGTACGCAGCCTGCCGCCCGGCGCCGTCCCGATGCCCGACCGGGGCGACGTCGCCCGCGCCCACCACTCCGCGCAGGACGCCGGGAAGCCGACCGTTGGGCAGCCGGCTGCACTGCGGACCACGGCCTGAGCCAAACGTTGTAGATCAGCACTTTCCTGTTACTGGCGGTTGTCCCGGCGTAGCGTGACGGGTACACGCCTGGTACACCGCCCATCGCGGTGCGCCGAGAATGGGGAGCCGTGCAGGCAGGGACCGTGCTGGATGGCCGCTACCGGCTGATCGAATCGATCGGCGCGGGCGGGTTCGGGGAGGTCTGGAAGGCGCACGATCCCAAGATCGACCGGCTTGTGGCGGTCAAGATCCTCACCGGCGACGGCGGCACAGACAATGACCGGCAGGTGGTTCGGTTTCGCCCGCGAGGCGGCGGTCGGCGGCGGCCTGTCCCACCCGCATATCGTCACCGTGCACGACGCCGCCAGCCCTCTCGTCGAACTCGTTGTCCTGGACGAGGCCGAGGAGACCGCCCTGCTCGCGGCCCTGTTGGTGGGCCGAGTTCTGCGCGACAAGCTCCTCCACGATGAGGGTCGTCTCCTCAGTGCAGGCAGGCGGTGGGGCGTCATCATGTTGGGGTCAGCGGCGGATTTGGATGGTGACCTTGATGGCCGTTCCGCCGACGATCGCCGCGCCGAGACCTGCCACTGGCCCGACGAGTTCGATGTGCCCGGTCAGGATCAGCAGCACGACCGCGAGTGCGGTGAGCAGTGCCGCCATGGCCAGCAGCCAGCGGATGCTGCTGGTGATGAAGCTGGGGTGCGTGGGGCCGTCAGGGGAGGCGGCGGACATCTGATTCTCCTTGTGAGGTGCGTCGTTGGCCGGTTGGTATGTCTGACGATGCACCTGCGGGGGAGGTCGTCGAAGCGGTTGGATGTTGTGCAGGCGACAACGTGGGGTTGTCCCGGGACAACTGTGGCGGCGTGATGGGTGTGAAGAGGGCGGGTCGGCCGTGGGCTCCGGCACGCGGCAACTGCGCGGAGATGAACCTCCTCGTGGAGACGGTCCGCTCCTGGCTGGACGACGCTTGCGTGACAGTGACGGGATTTCACCACCGGCTGACCGATGACCACTTCCATGACCAGCATGTGCCGCCGCTACGGAAGCTGCGCGACCTGCTCTCCGGCGCGGACCTGCCGTGGGAGCTCGTCGAAGCGGCAGCCGATGTCTGTTTCACCGGTGAGTCTGCGACGCAGACGGAAGCCCGCCTGGCTCCGCTCAGGGAGTTATGGGAGATCGCCCAGACCGCACCCGCGGCGGCGGTGAGCAGTGATGCGCTGCCGTCGGTGGCCCGCGAGCTGCTGGAGGCCAAGGACAGGACGATCGCCGCCTACCAGGAGATCGACCGGGCCCGGCAGGCATTCCAGGCCAGTGAGCACGGTCGCCTTCAAGCGCTCCAGATGGCCACCATGGTGTTCGTTCTGCTGGGCCAGGCCCAGGCCACGATTGCGGATCTGAAACGGCGGGCCGACGGCTTGCAGATCGCTGTGCCCCCGGCCCCTGCCCAACTCGCTGCCGTTGAACAGCACCTGGAACGGGCGGTTGTTCAAGAACACGATCTACGCAGTGAGCTCGGGCGTGCCGAGCAGGAGCGTGACACCGCTCAGCAGGTTGCAGATCATGCCGCGCGGCGCATTCAGCAGCTGGAGCGGGAGCTCAGCCAGTTCCGGGTGGAAGCCGGGCAGCCGTATGAAGCGCCTGCGGCCCTTGACGCGCTCCCGGTCGTGCGGGAGGCGGACATGCCCGCAGGCAACGCAGCCGTCGATCAGATCGAGCAAGCGCTGGGAAAAGTTCGTTCCGTGCTCGATCGCGAGCACGAGGCGGTGCGGGAAGCCGCCGACTCGGTGGGCTGGCGACCAGCCTCGGACGACGGCGTAGTGGTGGCGGGGGAGGTTCTCGCCACCGGAGAGGGGTTGTCCCGAACTACTGCGGACAACCCCTCAGGCGACACGGCAGCCGTTGTCGAGCGTTCCGGGCAGGCAGGCGCCGATCGTGTTCGGTACGTCGGGGCGGCGACGCGACGGATCGCCCGCGGCATCGATCACGACGAGATCGTGCTCGGTCTGTGCCGGGCCACCGTCCCCACGTTCGCCGACGCGATCCTCGTGTACCTGCGTGACCCGCTGCCGGTGGGCGACGAGCGCCCGACCGGCCCGGTGATATTCCGGCTGCACCGTACAGACAGCATCCCCGAGGAGCCGGACACCATCAGCGCCCGGCCGCCCACGCAGCCGAATCCGGGTCCGGAGATGACCGTCAGCGCGAAGGTGCGGCCCGGCGGCCCGCTGGCGGAGGTACTGCGGGGCGTGCGCCCGCAGTACGGGGACGGGCAGACGGCTCGGTCGGCTCTGGCAGAGCTACTGGGCCCGAATATCCGGCTGCCGGACGGCCACCGGGTGATTTTGGCGCCCCTGTGCGGACGCCGGCGAGTGATCGGCACTACGGTCTATGTGCGGCGGGCAGACCGCCCGGCGTTCGAGCCGGACGACCTGTTGGTGGGGGCACAGCTGGCGACACACACCGCGCTGAGTGTAGAAAAGGCGGCCTTACGCGGGCGTGAGGCGGACGCTGTGGACATGCTGCAGCGAACGATGCTGCCGCTCTATCTGCCGCAGCCGGCCGGTGTCCAGCTGGACAGCCGCTACCTGCCGGCCGCCAATACGGCTCGGGTGGGCGGCGACTGGTACGACGCGTTCCCTCTGCCCGGAAGCCGAGTAGCCCTCGCCATCGGTGATGTCATGGGGCGCTCGATGACTGCGGCCGCGGTCATGGGACAACTCCGCGTCATGACAAAAGCGTTGGCGGGGGAGGGCAGGCCCCCGCAAGAGGTGCTCCGCGGACTCGACCGGACGGCGCTGGAGCTGGGTGATGAGGCGCTGGCAACGTTCCTGTTTGCCGTGTACGACCCAATCGCGGACCGGGTCACCATCGCGAACGCGGGACACCTGCCGCCCGTCATGCTGCACCCCGGTGGCCGTACGGAGGTGCTGCGGGTACCGACGGGCGCGCCTATCGGCGTGGGCGGGGTGGACTTCGAGGCGGTGGAGCTGGACGCGCCCGCGGGCGCCACCCTCCTCCTCTACACCGACGGCCTGGTGGAGTCGCGGATCCGTGATGTGTGGACCGGCATCGAGCAGCTGCGGGAGCGGCTGACGCAGGTGGGCCGGCTGACGGGCCCCAGTGCCCCATCGCTGGAGGCGCTGTTCGACGAGGTGCTGGACATGCTGGACCCCGGCGACCGCGATGACGACATCGCGCTGCTGGCGGCCCGGTTCGACGGAGTACCTGACCGGAAGCCGTAGAAACGCAGCATGCCGCCATGATCGCAGCTGGTTGCCGGTCACCGCAGATCGCCCAGGCCGCCGACGATGACTTCGGCCCGGGCTTGCTTTGACGGGCGGTGTGTTCGGGCCTCATCGACTTGGAGCAAGAGGCATGGTGCCTGTTGTGGCTGGACTCCGTGCCCGGTTCCACCCACCCCGATGCCCAGGCGGCCACGGCCGCATCCTGCGACCAGTACCCGCAGTGGGAGAAGGCGGTTTACGTGTGCCGACGGCCCCGTTGAGCCCCGCCGAGCACTGACATACGTGACGCACCGATGCGAAAGGGGGCGGCCTCCCACGGAGGCCACCCCCTTTCGGGAATGCCCCGCGACTACGTCGGCCCATCGCATGGCGGAGCCTCCTCGCGGCGCCTGTGACACTGTCCCCCACTGGGGCAGTTCCGACTGCGGAGGGGAATCCAGGATGACGACGCATGCCTGGGTGAACCCGAACCCGCCTGGTTCGAAGCACTGGTTGAGGATTGGATCAACACCGCTCCCGGCGTCGTCGGTATCGGGGCCGCCCGCCCCTTTGATGTCCCCGTCACCGTAGACGTGCGCCGTACGCCGCCGGCCGACGACGTGGAATTTCAGCAGGCCGAGCACGTGACCCAGGCCAGCCTCGCCCTTCCCTCCGGACGCCTGCTGATCTCCATGCAGGAGTTCGACGACGAGCTGCCCCGCATCCGCCTCACCCCAGGCACATACGCCGTGCGCGTTTACTCCAACGGCCTGCACACCATCTCCGAGGACGGGCTGGACGGCGAGGACCGCTACCACGTGGTGCTCTGGCCCATGGACGAAGACCACCCAGCCCAGGTCCTCAAGCGCTACCCCGAGCCCCTTCCCGGCGGTTGACGCCACCGAGCGCATCGGATCGCGCCCAGATCGCCACGGTGGTCCACGTCGCCGTGGCGGCTGTCGAACGATCGGATGATCCGAAGGAAACGCCCTACCAGACGATCTGCGGGTCGGCGGCCAGCCCGGCCAAGATCTGGCTACTGCGGCACTGAGCGCCGACTGCCAAGATCACGGGGACGATGCTGACTTCCTGCTGACTCGTCGGCGTGAGCTATCTCCGCAATGCGCCCTTTTAGGATGTCGGTGAGACCCTCGGTTTCCCGGCAGGGCTCAGCCTGGGGGCAGTTGCTGCCCTTCCTTGGAGGCGAGGAGAATGTCGTAATTCTCGCAAATTCCTAATTAGGGAATTGCGAGGACATGGATTACACCTGCGTGCCCCTGGGAGAGCGACCCTACGATCTCCCCAGGCAGGTGGGCAAACATGCAGGTCGGAGCCGGTTTCTGCGTCCCTTTCGGCATGTGCACGTGTGGCAGGCTGAAACCGGGTCTGGCAGGGCTGATGCTGACTCGATGCTGACTTTCCTGATGGTCCATCAGGAGCGGCGTCGGGGGCGCAAAGGTCAGCAGGTTGGCGCCAGGTGTCGCCGTGCCATGGCGGACGGCGTCATTGGGCCTGTGGTCGGCCAGGTCAGCCTGGGGCGGTGGGAGTTCTTGCTGGCGGTGTGCTGGGCACGCCGGGACGAGGTGTGTGGGTGCCTCTCCGACAGAGCGTCATGGGTGGGGATGTCGAGGGCGAGGGGGGATCCCGCATCGACCGTCGTGGAAGTCCGGGCTTGGCCCGCGCCCCCTCCTGGCATCAAGCTGCTGCGGCCGTCCACTAAACGGGAGGCCACCCGGCCCGACGAGCCGATGCTCAAGAAGGTCCGCCAGCTCATCGAGTCGGTCAATGACACAGTCAAAGGCTGGCTCGACCTGGAACAACACGGGGGTCGCTCCGCTGAAGGCGTCACCGTCCGCGTCGCCCAGTGCATCCTCGTCCTGACCGCAGCAATCTGGCACGGGTGACCGGTCAGGGCGAAATCCCCCGAAGAGCTGGTGCCCCTGACAAGATCAAGGGGTGGATACAGGAGTTGTAGCACTTGTTGCGGGGGTGACAGGAGCCGTAGGCACTGGACTTTCGGCCCTCGTGGCGAACAGGTTCGGGAAAGCTGTCGACCGAGAACGGGCTGCGCTGACCGAAGAACTTCTGCCGGACAGCGCTGTGCCTGAGCACCCGACGCCGGAGGAGAAGGACAGTGCGAAGTTCACCAAGCTCTTGATCCGGTACTACAGCTATGGACTTACGCAAGCACGAGCGAGCTTCTACGTAAGCCTCTTCGCGTCGATCATCGGCGGTG
The DNA here is from genome assembly GCF_003389455.1 of Streptomyces inhibens. Lineage (GTDB taxonomy): Bacteria > Actinomycetota > Actinomycetes > Streptomycetales > Streptomycetaceae > Streptomyces > Streptomyces inhibens. The sequence goes on from NZ_QUAC01000177.1 coordinate 30,787, forward strand.
GCATTCTGATCACTGGGATCGGTCTCGCCATCTTTCACGCCGATACCATCGGTGATCAGTACGCCTCGATCGTTTCCAGCGTGGCTGGGCTGCTGACCGTGGCGATCGGAACACTGTTCCACAAGCGAGCTGATGCCGCGCTGCGCCATATGGAGTCTCAGAGCAGGGGGCTTCGTGAGGACATGAAGCGTCAGAGTGATCTGGATAAGGCGATTGAGCTGCTAGGTGAGGAGCAAGAGCCGTCCATCAAGGCACATCTGCGAGCTGCGGTAATCATCAAACTGTCGAACTCTTCATTGCCCACACTGCCTAAAGCCGAGCGGAGTGGGCCGGTCGATGGCCAGTCCAGCTCCTCCTGATCTTCAGGCCACAGGGACCAACGGGCGCTTGGCCTTGGCCCGGGTGGCCAACTCGGTCATCGCGACGTCCAGATGCCGGAAGAGCTTCTGACCTCGGTGATCGAGGCCCGACTTTCAGGTGGCCTCGGCGGACCCACGAATAGACCGTTACCGAGCTGATGCCCGCTAGCTCGGCGGCCTCGCGGGCCGTCAGTCAGATTTCGTCCTCCACTGAAGCCCTCCCGCGCATGCAAAAGGCCCCGGACCTCCAGAGGAGTCGGGGCCAGCATGAGGACGCAATTACCCTACTGATCGCGATTATGCGGTGCACTAGCACAAAGCGCAGATACCCCGTCATGACGGGCGTCACGGGCCCGGCAACGGGTTCTCCGCTCGGTAGGCAGTTCGCTGAGCCTCCAGCATCTTGAAGTTCATCGTCGCTGGAGGCAGGGGCTCGCCCCGGAGGAAAGTTGCAATCGACTCGATGCCCTCCTGGGTCGCCCTGTAGCTCCACTTGAAGTGGATCAACGCCTCAGGCTCATCGCCGGGAGGTGCGCACTTGTAGTCAGTCATGACAGCCAGCACAGTCTTCAGGCGCGCTCGAAGCTCGATTGCCTCGGGTATCAGGAGCGAGCAGTGTTTTGCCGTGCGACCGCGCTCCAAGATGATCCCGTAGAGGTCGTTCGCCTCATCATCGAGGCCGGTGAACGAAGACCACCAGGCGGTCATTTCTTCTTGGGCCGCGAGCAGCTCGGTCAGCGTGGCCTCTCCGGCGGCCCGTGCGTAACCCTCCCATCTCTCTTGCCGGGCGGTGTCCTTCTGCTGGCGGTGCTGGAGCCACCCACCAAGGAGGGCGCCCGCCGCACCGACTGAGGCCCCGATCAGGCCGATCCACCCCGCTGATACCTCTGCTTCCACAGGGGCATCCTGCCTGGCCGGCTCGCTCGATGGGGTCACAAGGCCGAACTTGCCCTGAGGGGCGTCATGACGCGTCTGACGGAGGTTGGCGCCCCGTCAGCTCGTCCGCTTGTTCCACGAGAAACTCGAAGTGCCGACGCCTGCGCTCCTCGAACCCCGCGAGCTTTTCCCGTTTCTTGATCACATCTTCCGAAAGAGAAGGAATGGAGTCCTGGCGGAGATGGGNCATCTTCCGAAAGAGAAGGAATGGAGTCCTGGCGGAGATGGGCCGATAGGACGTCGATCATGTCCTCCGTCAATTCCCCGACCCACTTGACGGCGAAGAAGTGCCTAGCCCCGGCCGCCCTGTACCGACGCGTCAGGTTCAGCAGGACCATGATGCGCTCGTGGACTTCACGGTTGGGAATGCGAGATACGGCCAGTTCCACGTTCTTGATGTGCCCCATAGCTGTGTCAAGCCACGGGAGGTGGTCATCTATGTGGGCCGTCACCTCGTCGCCCCTGAGGGTCCCCAGGAACTCGCCATTCGCGATCAACTCCGACAAGGCGGTGTCGGTAGCTGCCTGCCCCAGCTCCAGGAGGTGTGCCTCCTTGGCCTGGTCCCTCTGGTGGTTAAGGGTCAGCTTGGTAGCGATCAAGGACGTCGCGCCACCGATGAGTGAGCCGAGCACGGCTCCGCCGAAGCCGATCAGGCCCGAGAGGACTTCTGGTTCCATGCGTCATCCCTCCGTCGGGTCGGGGTAGTTCTGCCAGATAGCGCCCGGAAATGGCTGCCGACGAAGCACCGTTCCCATGACGGTTCTGATGTCGTTGCAGAGGGTGATGTACCTCGGAGGGAATCCGTCTGGGTCACCTACCCAATCAGCCCGGATGAGGATCTCCGCGTGGCATCGGCTCAGAAGATTCCGTATTTCCTTGTCGGAGAACCTGAGCGCCTGCTCCTCTAGTGCCCGGTTCATCCGCTGAAGCTCCTTATGCCACTCTCGACCGTGCGGGCTCCGTGTATCGCCGACTCCTCGGGCGAAGTGCTCCTGGATCGCGTAGCTCAGTCGGATGCACTCGTTGGCCGCCGCCTCGGCAAGGCCCAGCAGATGTGCACGCTCGGCCTCATGGGCCGTCTTGCGTTGCTGCCAGACGACCGCCCCCGTGGAGACCGCCGCGCCCACCAAGGCTCCCCCGAGGCCGAACAGCCCCGCCAACGTCTCTGCTTCCACAGGTAGATCATGCCGACGGGGCCAACCCGCGTGGGGCTGGAACCGTGAACTCCGCGGGTGAGCAGTTCACTTCCTCTGCGACGAGCCCTGGAGCGCTTCAGGGAGTCGTCCATCTCCTTGGCCGGCTCAAAGGGTTCCTGAGGAGGGGTACGACGACCTCTGCTCCAGCCATGGGCTAGCGCAGCGCGAGGGCTCGCTCAGGTGGCGAGGGCGGAGGGCAGGGTCTTCAGGTGGGGCTCGGTGGCCTCGACCCGCTTCCGGCTCTCCCGTGCGGTGCCCTCAGACGAGGGCAGTCCCGCCTTCCCCAAGGCGTCAATCATGTGACGGGTAGCGGGACGGTGCTGGCCGAGGCCGTCGTACAGACGGCGGAACACGGCGTCGATCCGGTCCCACTGCGTCAGCGGCTCCTGGAGCTGCTCCGGCTCCCTGACGGGCTTGGGGGTGTTGCGTCACGACGGGCTCATCCACAGGCGCGTGGACCGCCCCTTGAGTCTCCGCGGAGGGCTCCGGACCCCCGGCCTCTACTGGGGCCATCCCGTAGCGAGTGCCGCCCCCGTCGTGGCTACCGCCCCCGCCAACGCGCCCAGTACTGCTGCCACCCCTGCGTCCATGCGGGATACTCTGGCAGGTCACCCCAGGGCGTTGATGGCCCTGACGACGCAGGTTCTCGCCTCCGTGCTGTGCACAGCGGTCCGGGGGAGCTCAACGAACGCCTTGAGGTACGTGCGGATCTCGCCGGGGGCTGTGAGGTCAGGAGCTGCCTTGATGCTGCGAGAGCAACTTGGCGTATTCCTCTGTCTTTGAGGTGATGGCCTTCGCCAGCTCACGCAGGTCGTCCCGGAGGGGGGCGCGCCAGTCCTTGATCCTGTGATTGATCGAGATGCCAAGTCCAGAAAGTGTCACAAGGTGGCCCTGTAGCTCCTTGAGCAGCAAATTGTGCCTGTCCAGCTTGTTGATCTCCTCCAGGATGGTTTCCGGTGGCACCTCCCCCTTGAGCTTGCTGATGAACAGTGCGGTTGTGTAGGTCCCGACACTCTCGTTGGCGGTTTGCAGGGCTTTCTTCAGTTCAGCGTGGGCCCGTTTGATGCGCCTGCGCTCGTTCTCGCGGGCCTTCTCGGCCTGCTTCCGCTCATCCTCGCTACGTTGCAACTCTGCCTGATGGTTGTCGTCGAGCCGGGCGTGCCGGAGCTGTTGCGTCTTCTCTCGGTCCGCCTGCTTCACCTTGAACCGGTGGCGGAGATCACCGGCCCATGCCTTCGCTGCCTCGACACTGGCGATACGCCAGGCAGCCACCATGCCGCCCAGGAAGCCGAACAGTGCGCCGCCGAGCAGCGCCGCCCAGTCGATCAACTCAGGCCCTCCCCCGTGTCCGTGCCTGTGGGGCTGGACGGTAACGCGGGGAGTGGAGGTTACGCCGGACCTTGGCTTGATTCAGCCCCTGATGTGTCCTGTCCATTGCCTGCCAGAAGGCCGAGAGGTCAGCTTGACCAAGGTCGGCAGCAGGAAGTTGCAGCCGGTCTCGACGCCACCGTACGGAAGGCGCGCCGGGAAGCTGCGGCCGTGCCAGAACAGCGGGACCGCTGACCCCGACGATCACCCTTCTGGCACGAATCTGGCACGCATCGCACTGGCACTCTCAGCTCGGGAAGCTCGGGTGACCTAGGGGGAGTTGGGCGTCTGGCCTGCGGGGGAGTGGCCGGGCGACCCTCGACGCCGACGGCTCGTCGCCCGCCGCGCTCGCTGATGCGGTCGGGCGCCACCGGCGGGACCTGCTGGGCCCGGCAAGGCCGCCCCGGCCGGCTGCCGGCGACCTACCACCGCACCCACGGCGTCACCTACTTCCACGGCTGCTACTCGATCGGCGACGACAACCTGCGGGGCGTCAACCGTCGCCACAAAGGGGCGGCCAACACCCTGGCGGCACTGAAGTCGATCCGCGCCGCACGCCCGGACGGCGCCCCGATCTACGTGATCCTGGACAATCGCTCCGCCCACAAGGGAGCGAAGATCCGCGCCTGGGCGAAGAAGAACAAGCAGGTCTTCGCGTCACACGTGCGGACTGACCCCAGTTTGGTGATGCGCAGCTCCCACGGGTCGCAATCCCGCGGGTACGGGGAGCCGCTACACCCCGCCACCCGCAAGGGCAGGACCCGGGGACCAACCCCGCGGGCGCGGGCACGCGTCGACGCGGCCGGCGGGTGCCTGGACGCGGGCTGCCGGAGCGGAACTCGCGTGGACAAGCCTCCGGGTGTGTCCGCTCGATCGCGCCGTGCGGCCGATGAGCCTTCTCGCGCCCCGGTCAGGCGGGCGGATCAGCGCAGTCCGGCGAAGAGATCGTTCTCGGGTACGGTCGCGCCGGTGGCGTCCTTGACACGTACGAAGGTCTCCATGCCCATCAACTCGCCGAACCTCTCCTTGCCCATCTTGAGGAAGAAGATGTTCTCGCCCTGACTGGCGTGCGCGGCCAGCGCATCGAACTTCTGACCGCTGAATGCGGTGGTGTCCACCCACGTAGTGATCTCATCGTCGGGGAGGCCGATTTCGGCTATCGCGGCGGCCTCGGCAGGATCCGGCTCCGGCATGTCCTCATGAAACTCGCGCATGGTCTCCCCGAACCGCTGCATCATCGAGCGGGGCATCGTCGTCCAGTACACCTTCGGTTTCAGTGCGGTCGTCTCCAGCGCCGCCATCGTGATGCGGTGGGCCTGGATGTGGTCGGGGTGGCCGTAGAAGCCGTTTTCGTCGTAGGTGACGACCACATCGGGTCGGTAGTGCCGCATGAGTTCCGCAAGTCGGGCGGCGCCTTCCTCCACGGGGGTCTGCCAGAAGGATCCGGGGGCGTCGTTGCTGGGCCAGCCCATCATCCCGGAGTCGGCATAGTCCAGCATCTCCAGATCGCTGACCTTCAGGACGTCACAGCTCGCCTCGAGTTCTTGACGGCGTATCAGAGCGACGGCCGCCGGATCGTGCTCGGGATCGCTCGGCTTGACACCCCCCGGCCCGTCACCGCAACCGCCGTTGGTACACGTCACGAGAACCGTGCGGATGCCTTCCGCCGCGTACCGCGCGAGGACCCCTCCGGTTCCGGTGGCCTCGTCGTCGGGGTGGGCGTGTACTGCCATGAGCGTCAAGGGCCGGTCAGTCATGAAAGAGTCCTCCTGCAGAAATACGTCTTGTTCCGAACTCGCGGCGGGCGTACCGCGATCCTGGGGCCCGGATCCTGGTGGGGCGGACGACCTTGTGGTCTCCGTGTTCCCCGCCCGTGCGGCGCCGGTCCCTCGGTCGATGCAACCGTGCCGACCGGCCCGGCTGTTCCCGGCGCGGCCGTGGCCTTCCAGGCTTCGGGTTTCAACGCGAACGAGGTACAGGTGCGACCTGCCGTCCTGTCGCACTGCGTCTGGCGTGTGGTGGGTTGCTGACCAGCGCGGTTGCCAGGTCGTTTGAGACCGACTGTGGCCAGCGTTCTCAAGCGACCTGGCTTTCGCGGAAGTTTCGTTCGCGATGGATGACTGGAGCGCCGCCAAAATCGCCAACAGTATCTGCCGGAGATCGCCGTTCTCCATGGTGCTGCGATTGAAAAGCCCCGAACTCGCCCTCGCCGCCTCGGATCTGCACGTGGTGATGTCCTGTGCAATGTGCACCTTTACCTGTACGCGGTGCTGAGCTGCACTGTTGATGGGGAGTCGAACCCCCGCGTTCCTCATCACGCGCCAGGAGTGGGCTGGAAAGCCGCCAGCCCTCGGCGGGTGCACGCCTCCGAAGCTGCTACCTGCTCCACATCGTCCCAGCCGGCTGGACTGCTCAGTCCAGCAGATCGACCTCCCAGTTCGTGCGCTGGATACGCACATCGACCTCGCGGATCTCCCGGGCGAGTGCATCCGCCTGACCGCGCAGTTCGGCGACCGGAAGCGCGGAAAGCATCATCAACCCTGGGGTTCGTGGACCTGCTCCCCAGTCTGCTGCTGGCCGGGCTGGGCCAGGGCTTCCAGCTCCCGGTGCTGCTGCGGATCGTGCTCTCCGGCGGACCGGGCGGGGGTGGGCAGCGGGGTGATGGTGACCGCGCAGCAGTCCTCACTGGCCGTGGGGGTGGCGACGCTCGGCACGCTCTTCCTGGCGGTGTCGCCCGGGATGGGCACGGGGAACGCGCTGGTGGTGACGCTGCTGGTGCAGCTCGGGGGGTGACGGGGCTGCTGAATCTGCGGCTTCCCCGGGTGGTCGGCCGAGAGCTGAGCGGGACCGGCCGCGCCCGGTACGGCAGCAGAGCCCCGATACGGCAGCAGGGCCCGGACCGCGCGTCGCGGTCCGGG
>NZ_QUAC01000165.1 GCF_003389455.1 Streptomyces inhibens
CGGCGGGGTCGTAGCGCCGCCGCGCGCGCCGTTGTACCGGTGCCGCCTCAGCCGCAGTTGCCGACGGCCCGTTTGCCCTCGAAACGGTCGGAGAGCCAGTTGGCGGCCGGTGCGGCGCCCACCATCGTGCCGAGGACATGCTCACCGAGCGGGGTCGTGCTCCGCTCAGCGCGGCCCGCACATGGTGCAGGGCGAACGTCGGCCGGCTCATGGCCCGACACCGTAGCCGTCGTGAGCGAAGAGGTCAGCGGGGGTGACGGTGCTTGTCATCGCCTGCGGTCGGCGGCGGTCCCCGGCGTCGTATGCGCGGGAGATCGAGGAGTACGCCGCGGCGCCGGCCGGCGTATGAGGCACCGCGGCGTACGGCGTTCCCTCCTCAGCAGATCCGCGGCAGCTGCTCCCCCAGCGGCAGATCGACCACCCGGGTGCCGCCGAGCGGAGTGCGGGCCACCACCATCCCGGGGTGGGTTGCCACGGCCTCACCGATGATCGCCGCGCCGGCGCCGAGGGGGTGGGTACGCATCGCGTCCAGGACGGCGTCGGCGTGCTCACGGGGCACAAAGGCCACCAGCTTGCCCTCGTTGGCGACGTACATCGGGTCCAGGCCGAGGATGGCGCAGGCGTTGGCGACCGTCGGTGGGACGGGGATGGCGCGCTCCTCGATGACGACGCCGGTGCAGGAGGCGGTCGCGATCTCGCACAGCGCCGCGGCCAGACCGCCGCGGGTCGGGTCGCGCAGGACATGCAGATCGGGGGTGACGGCGAGCATGGTCTCGACGAGTCCGCCGAGCGCCGCGCAGTCGCTCTCGATCTCGACTCCGAACTCCAGGCCCTCGCGGACGCTCATGATCGCCACACCGTGTACGCCGATGTCGCCGCTGACGATCACCACATCGCCGGGGGCCACGCGCTGCGGGCGCAGATCGACGCCCGGCGGGATCAGTCCGATGCCCGCGGTGTTGATGTAGACGCCGTCGCCGTGGCCCGCCTCGACGACCTTGGTGTCGCCGGTGGCCACCTCGACACCGGCCACCCGCGCGGCCGCGCCCATGGCGTCGGCGACCCCGGCGACCACCGGCATCTCCACGCCCTCCTCCAGGATGAAGCCGCAGGAGAGGTATGCGGCCCGGGCGCCGCTCATGGCGAGGTCGTTGACGGTGCCGTTGACGGCGAGGTCGCCGATGCAGCCGCCGGGGAAGAACAGCGGCCGGACGACGAAGGAGTCGGTGGAGAAGGCGAGCCGGGCGCCGCCGAGCGAGACCGCGGCGGAGTCGCCGAGCTGGGCAAGGATCTCGCCGCCGAAGGCGGGCACGAAGATCTGCTGGACGAGTTCGGCGGACAGTGCGCCGCCCCCGCCGTGCCCCATGACGACCCGGGGCTGGTCGCGCAGCGGGGCGGGGCAGGTCCAGCCGGAGATGTCGACGGTGGGCAGGCCGCGGTCGGCCGGCGAGGGGCCGTTCACCGTGGACAGGGGGGTGTGGGGGGTGTCAGGCAACGGGGCTCGCCTCCAGCGGGGTGGGCGTGGTGCCGAGTCGGCGGTAGAGGTAGTAGGCGGCGCAGGCTCCCTCGCTGGAGACCATGGTGGCGCCCAGGGGGGTGCGCGGGGTGCAGGTGGTGCCGAATGCCTCGCATTCGTGCGGCTTGATGAGTCCTTGCAGGACCTCGCCGCTGCGGCAGGCGGCGGGTTCGCGGGTGGTGATGCCCTCGACGGAGAAGCGGTGCTCGGCGTCGTAGTCGCGGTAGCGGGCGGACAGCCGCCAGCCGCTGGCGGGGATGGTGCCGATGCCGCGCCAGGCACGGTCGGTGACCTCGAAGACGTCGGCGAGCATGGCCTGGGCGGCCGGGTTGCCCTCGGCGCGTACGGCGCGCGGGTAGGCGTTGTCCACGGTGTGTTCGCCGCGCTCCAGCTGGCGGACGGTGCGGCGGATGCCCTCCAGGATGTCCAGCGGCTCGAAGCCGGTGACCACGATCGGTACCCGGAACCGCTCGGCCAGTTCGGGGTACTCCCCCATGCCCATCACGCTGCACACATGGCCGGCGGCCAGGAACGCCTGGACCCGGCAGCTGGGCGACGTCATGATCGCCTCGATGGCCGGCGGTACCCGGACGTGCGAGACCAGCATGCTGAAGTTGCGGATGCCGAGCCTGCTGGCCTGATGGACCGTCATGGCGTTGGGCGGGGCGGTGGTTTCGAAGCCGATACCGAAGAACACCACCTCGCGCCGCGGGTTCTGCTGGGCGATCTTCAGCGCGTCGAGCGGGGAGTAGACGACCCGTACATCGCCGCCCTCGCTGCGTACCCGGAACAGATCGCGGTCGCTGCCGGGGACGCGGAGCATGTCGCCGAAGGAGCAGAAGATCACGTCGGGGCGGGCGGCGATCTCCAGGGCCTTGTCGATGACCTCCAGCGGTGTCACACACACCGGGCAGCCCGGGCCATGGATCAACTCAACTTTTTCCGGGAGGAGTTGGTCGATGCCGTGCCGGATGATGGTGTGGGTCTGGCCGCCGCAGACCTCCATCAGGGCCCAGGGCCGGGTCACCGTGGCGCGGATGTCGTCCAGCAGACGCTTGGCCAGCCCGGGGTCCTGGAATTCGTCGATGTACTTCACTGCCGCGCCTCCCGCGCTCCGTCGCCCACGGCGGGTGCCGGCGGGCCGCCCGCCTCCTGCCATTCCTGGGCGGCGGCCGCCTCCCAGGGGTCGCCGAACTCCTCCTGCAGCAGGCCGAGTTCCTCGAACAGGGCGAGGGTCTGCCGGGCCGACTCCTCGTCCAGGCGCTGTAGCGCGAAGCCCACATGGACGATCGCGTACTCACCCACCGCCAGGTCGGGTACGTACTCCAGGCACACCTCCTTGACCACACCGCCGAAGTCGACGGTGGCCATCCGGGTGCCGTCCCGTTCCTCGATGTCCAATACCTTGCCGGGTACCGCCAGGCACATGGGCCTCTCCTCGTCGTGAGTACGTTGCGTCCGCCTCGCCGCGATGCCGTTCAGGGCGTGGCGGCCCCCGCCGTACGCGCCGCCACGACGATCTGGCCGAGCGCCAGTCCCCCGTCGTTGGGCGGGACGCGGCGGTGGCGCAGGACGGTGAAGCCGTCTTGCCGCAGCAGGCGGGCGGTGGCCTCGGCCAGCAGGGTGTTGGCGAAGACACCGCCGGTCAGTGCGACGGTCTCCAGGCCTGTGCGCTCACGGGCCAGCGCGCAGCTGCGCCGTACGACGTCGGCGACCGCGGTGTGGAAACGGGCCGCGATCAGCGCCGGGGCGGTGCCCGCGCGGACGTCCGCGACGACGGCGGTGAGCAGCGGCGCGGGGTCGGCGATGGTGTCGGCGCCCACGGGGCGAGCCGGGTACGTCGGTCCGGGGCGCAGTGCGAAGGCGTAACCGGGGCCGTGGTCCTCGCCCGCGGTCAGGGCCGCGGCTTCGAGTTCGATGGCGGCCTGGGCCTCGTATCCGGCGTGCTGGCACACCCCGGCCAGCGAGGAGACGGCGTCGAAGAGGCGGCCCATGCTGGAGGTGGGCACGCAGTTGAGGTGGCGTTCGAGCTGCCGGGCCAGCAGCCGCCGCTCGTCCGGCGGGCAGGCCGCCACCGGTGGCAGGTCCTCGGCCCAGTCGATGCCGGCGGCGCGCAGATGGGCCAGCGCCATCCGGTAGGGGCGCCGGACGGCGGTGTCACCGCCCGGCAGCGGGACGTAGGCAAGCTGTCCGAAGCGGCGGTATCCGTCGTAGTCGGCGAGCAGGATCTCGCCGCCCCACACGGCCCGGTCGTCGCCGTATCCGGTGCCGTCGAAGGCGACGCCGATGACGGGGCGGCGGCCGTCGAGGCCGTGTTCGGCCATGGCGGCGGCGATATGCGCGTGGTGGTGCTGGACCCGTACCAGCGGCCGGCCGTCGGTGTGGCGGGCGGCCCACTGTCCGGAGCGGTAGCCGGGATGCCGGTCGGCGGCGAGGAGCCGGGGGCGCACCCCGGTGACCGTCTCCAGGTGCGCCTCGGCCTCCTCGAAGGCGAGCTGGGTCGCCAGGTCGTCCATGTCGCCGATGTGCGCGGAGAGCCACGCGCGGTGGCCTTCGGCGAGGCAGAGCACGTTCTTGAGGTCGCCGCCGGTCGCGAGCGCGGGCCGTACGGGCACGGGGAGCGGTACCGGGAACGGTGCATAGCCGCGGGAGCGGCGCACGAACAGCGGCTCCCCGTCGCTGATCCGGACCACGGAGTCGTCGCACGGGATCCGGATCGGCCGGTCGTGGGTGAGCCAGGCGTCCGCCAGGTGCGCCAGGCGCCGTACGGCTTCGTCGTCGTCGGTGACGATCGGCTCGCCCGCGAGATTGCCGCTGGTCATGACGAGCAGCCGGGGCCCGGGCGGATCGCCCGGCAGGCCGAGCAGCAGGTGGTGCAGTGGTGTGTACGGGAGCATCACGCCCAGGTCGGGGCTGCCGGGCGCGACCGCGCGGGACGGTGTCGGCGCGCCCGGTGCCGGTGCGGGGTCATGGATGCGGCGCAGCAGCACGATGGGGCGTACCGGCCCGGTGAGCAGGGCGCGTTCCGCGTCGCGGACCCGCACCAGGTGGGCGATATCGGCGATGTCACGGGCCATCAGGGCGAACGGTTTGTCGCCGCGGGCCTTGCGGCGGCGCAGCAGGGTGACGGCGTGGTCGTCGGTGGCGTCGCAGACGAGGTGGTAGCCGCCGAGTCCTTTGACGGCCACGATCGCGCCGGTCGCGAGCAGCCGACGGGTGTCGGCGACCGGGTCGGGGCCGGGCGCCGGGTGGGGCGCGCGGGTGCGGTCGTCGGGGTCCGCGGTCAGCAGGCGCAGCCGGGGGCCGCAGTCGTGGCAGGCGATCGGCTGGGCGTGGAAGCGCCGGTCGGCCGGGTCCGCGTACTCCCGTGCGCACCGGGGGCACATCGGAAAGCGGTCCATGGTCGTCAGTGCACGGTCGTAAGGGAGTGCGGTGACGATGGTGAACCGCGGCCCGCAGTGGGTGCAGGTCAGGAACGGGTGCCGGTGGCGGCGGTCGGCCGGGTCGGTCAGCTCGGCGAGGCAGGCGTCGCAGGTGGCGGCGTCCGGGGCGACCAGGGTGCGGGAGGGGCCCTGGGCGCGGGAGGGGAGGATGGTGAATCCGGCACCGCCGACGGGGGCGATGTCCTCCCCGTCGACGGTCTCGACCACGGCCAGTGGGGGCGCCTCGCCAAGGATCCGTGCGCCGAAGCGGGCGAGCGCGGCGGGGGCGCCCTCGACCTCGGCGACCACGCCCTCACCGGTGTTCGTCACATGGCCCGTCAGACCCATTTCCGTGGCGAGGGTATGAACGAACGGGCGGAAGCCGACGCCCTGGACCACGCCGCGGACGGTGATCCGGCGGCGCGCGGTGGCCGTCGCAAGGGCTGTCGCGGGGGCTGCGGCGGGGGCTGCCGCGGGGGCCCGGTCTACCTGACTGGTCGTCATGAGCGGCTCGACGCCACGGTGTCGGGGTCGGCCGTGTGGACTTGGCTGCCCTGCTTCCGCGAGGCGTGGGTGTGCGGGTGCGGGTGGGTGTGCGTATGGCCCTCGTCGTGCGCATGGCTCTCGCCGTGCGCATGGCTCTCGCCGTGCGCATGGCTCTCGTCGTGCGGCTGATCGTCATCGGCGTCATGCACGTGATGGGACTTACGGGTCATGACGGGGATGTGCACCGGCGCGCCGTCGCGCGCCGCCAGCGCCCGGTCCAGCAGGGCGCCGTCCCCTTCGCCGGCGCGCGCCGAGGTGAGGACGACCTCGACGCCGGGGTTGATCCGTTCGACATTGGCGCGGAACTCCGCCTCGTCGAAGGAGACCGCGTCGGCGATATCGGTCTTGGTGACCACGACCAGATGGGCAAGCCCGAAGGCGGTGGGGTACTTCAGCGGCTTGTCCTCGCCCTCGGTCACCGACGCCAGCACGATGCGCAGCGTCTCCCCCAGGTCGTAGGAGGCCGGGCAGACCAGATTGCCGACGTTCTCGATGAACAGCAGCCGGGTGTCGGCGGGGAGCCAGCCGTTGAGGTGCCCGCCCAGCATCTCGGCCTCTAGGTGGCACAGCCCGTCGGTGAGCACCTGTTTGACGGGCACTCCAGAGCGGGCGAGGCGTACGGCGTCGTTCTCGGTGGCCAGGTCGGCGGTGAGCGCCGCGACGGGGATGCCTCGGCTGCGGGCGAGGGTGAGTTCGCGCTCCAGCAGGGCGGTCTTGCCGCTGCCGGGGCTGGAGAGCAGATTGACGACCGCGGTGCCCCGGGCCGCAAGGTCCTCGCGCAGGGTGTGGGCGCAGGCGTCGTTCTTGGCGAGCACGGCCTGTTGCAGGTCGACGACACGGCACATGGTTCAGCGCTCCTGATGAATCGGTGCGTGTACCGGGACGTCGTGCCAGCACACACTGACGATCTGCAGTTCACGGCCGGACAGCAGCTCGGCCCTCGCCCCGCCGCAGCCCGGGCAGCTGAGCTGCGGCGGCATGCCCACCGGCCAGGTGTCCGCGCAGGCGCCGCAGCGGGCGCGGGCGGACACCCGTTCCGTCATGAGTTCCGCGCCCTCCAACACCGTGCCGGCACAGGCGAGTTCGAAGGAGAAGGCCAGCGCGTCGGGGACCACTCCGGCCAGTTCGCCGACCTGCAGCCGGACGCCGCTGACCGTGGTGGCCCCGGCGGGCCGGGCCGCGCTCTCGACCTGGTCCACGATCGCGAGCGCGATGGACATCTCGTGCATCGGTCCCTCTCTGGTGCGGGGACGACCGGGTGCGGCCAGGGCCTGTCCGACGGGTCTTCGCGGGACAGGCCCGAGGCACTTCATTAGACGGCGCGGCCGGAGGGTGGCCGGGGTGCCTCGCCGGGGCGGGGCGGTGGCGTACACCGTTCGGTGCAGCGCCGCCCGGTCACATCGCCCGCATGCGCATATAGCGCCTGAGGTCGGGGAGCAGGCTCTTCAGGGCGACGGCGAGGGCGACGGCGATCGCGCCGCCCAGGGCGAGCTTCAGCATGGTGTCGGGTCCTTTCACTGGGGTGTCGCCGGCGCCGCGGCCGGCGTGGGCTCGTCCGCGCCGACCAGCTGCAGGATCAGCCGTACGGCCTCGTCGACCGCGGCGTCGACCGGTTCGCTGAGCCCGATGCCTTCGGTGACATCGGCGGGTTCGCAGCCGACGACCAGGACGCGCTCGGGGCGCCGGCCGCCGGTGCCCGCGCTGAGCGTGTCGAGCAGCGCCAGCACGGCGTCCGGGGTCATGTGGTGGGCGTCGAGCGCGGTGGCTCCCGGGCGGGCGGGGGCCGGGGTGGTGGCGTCGAGGAGGTGGACGGTGCCCGGTTCGCTGCCGCGCGCGGCGGCGTCCACGAGGAGCACCGTGTGGTATCCGTCGAGCATTTGGTAGGCCAGATGGACGCCCCGTACCCCGGTGTCGACGACCTCGACCCCGTCCGGGAGGGGGTGTTCGCCGAGCCGGCGGACGGCCTCGACGCCGAAGCCGTCGTCGCCGAGGAAGATATTGCCGACGCCGGCGATCAGCGTCTTCGCGGCCGGCTTGGCGACGGGTGCATCGGTGCTCACGCGTCCTCCAGGGGGGCGATCTCGTCGGGTTGGAAGTACAGGAACCGGCCCTGCTCCCGCCGGATGTCGACGCCCGGGTCGTCCTCCACCGTCACGGCGAGATGCACCCCGCCGTCGACGTCGTGCAGTACCGCCTCGACCTGCGCGGCGCGGCCCTGGAGGAAGAGGTCCTGGGCGTCGGTGCGGCGCAGGCCCGGCTTCAGCAGCACCCGGCTGCCGGCGCCGATCGACCGGCCGTCGACGGTGATCCGGTCGCGTACGGGGTCCACGCTGCGGTCGCTCTCGGGGTCCCACCAGGGGGTGTCCGGGCGGTGGCCGGGCACATCGGGGGCCAGGTCGTCGGGCGCGGCCGGCCCGGGCCCGGTGACCTCGCGCAGCGCCCGTACGGCGCCGTGCAGCCGCTCCAGCACCTCGGGCGGCATGGTGTCGGCGAGCTCGATGACCTCGGCGGCGCGCGGGTCGGTGCCGCGGGCCTCGCGCTTCTCCTGGTCGGTGAGGGCCGCGGTACGCAGGGCGAGGATCTCGTCGATCTCCAGCGCGTCGTAGAGGGCGCCGGGGCTTTCGGGGGCGATGGCCGGGTGGTCCTCCAGGATGATCGGGGCGGACAGCATCACATCGGCGCGGCCGGACTCACCGGCCAGTACGGGCCAGGCGTGCTCGTTGCGGCAGGCGGCGACGGCGCCCCGGGCCCATTCCGGCGGATCGGTCATGGACAGGAACGAGCCCGCGCTCAGGCCGAGCAGGAGATGGGCTCCGACCAGCGAGTGCGGCAGCGCGGCGGTCCGGTCGTCATCGGCGCCGTCCGGCTTCCAGGTGCTGGTGTTCTCGACGGTCGCGGTCAGCCGCAGCGCCGCGTAGGGGCCGTCGAGTTCGTCGGTGGTCAGCCGCACCTGGCCGGTGAGTTCCGCGCTGCGGCGCACCAGCCGGCCGGCCGGCCGCCCGTCGGCGTCGTGCACCGGCTCGGTCTCCTGCCGTGCGGGCCGGGTGAAGGGGATGGTCAGGCCCGCGCCGGCCAGCTTGGAGACATCGGCGTCGAGCGTGATGCGCTCCTCGGTGCCCTCGTCCCAGGGGACCAGCACCCGGTCGGGCAGTTCGAGTGCCTCGACGGTCTCGAACCCGCCGTCGGGGCACAGGCGTTGGACCGTACGCCGCTGTGCGTGCAGAAACCGCAGTTCGGCCGAGAGCCGGGCGCCGGCCTTGGGCTCCATGAGGCATTCGGTGCGCTGGAAGGAGTACTCCGCGCTGTCGGCGCCCCAGTGGGGCGGTACGAGGACGCCGAACTGCCAGCGGAGCCTGTTCTTGGCGGCGGATGCCCGGTACGGGTAGAGCACATAGCCCTCGAACAGCACGGCGTCCGCCACCTGGCGGGCGGTGGCGAAGCGGTCCGCCGTCTCGTCGGGCAGCACGCCGGCCGTCACGGCGCGGTCCTCTCGGTGACGGGGCGGGCGGCGGTGCCGGGGAAAAGCCGGGCGCGCGGTGCGGGCGGTTCGCCGCCGTCGGCGGTGGCCAGCAGCGCCTCGATGGTCGCCTGCCAGGAGGGCAGGGCGCGCCGGGAGCGGTAGGCGAGCAGTGCGTCGAGGGTTTCGCTCGGCAGCCGGATCCAGCCGCAGCCGGGGAAGTGCGCCTCGGTCATCTCCTGCCAGACGGCCACCGGCATGCGTACGGACGCTTCCTTGTTCCAGGGCACCGGTTGGACCTGGAAGCCGCCGGCGCCGGCGAACACCGTGCCGGAGAACAGCAGCAGCAGCGGGACCTCGCCGTCACGCAGCGCATGGAAGTAGCGGCCGGCCGCGACGTCCATGTCGTAGGTGCAGGGGACGGGGAGGTCCACCTCGGTCTCGCCGGTGAAGCCGGGTACGACGAGGGAGACCTGGGCGAACTGCAGGGGGTGCAGGGTGCTGCCCCAGCGCGAGCGCGCGCCGAAGAGGTCGGCGAGCGCCTCGGCCTCGTCGGGACGGTAGCCGCGCCGGGCCGGTTCGATCCGGATCTGGCAGCGCAGTGCGACGGCGTGCACCCGGGCCGCCTGGTCGGCGGCGGTGATACGGAGGCGGAAGAGGAGGGTGGGGGCGGCGGCGTAGCGGTCGGCGCGTACGCCGGTGCAGGCGAAGGACAGCTCGGTCACGGCCGGTCGTCCTTCCTCGGCTCACGGGCCCGGCGGGCGACCTTGGTGAAGAAGTCGGAGAGCGCGGCGCGTGCCTCGGCCCCGCCGTCGAAGCCCTGCCACAACAGGCGCATCCGGCCGACGAGTTCGTAGCAGATGTCGACGGGCACCAGGTAGCAGTCGATCCGGCCTTCGGACCGGCGCAGCAGCAGCGCCTCGACATCGGGCCGGAGCAGCGCGGCCAGCGGGCTGGCGGCCAGGACGGTCTGCCAGGTCTCCGGGTCGAGTTCGCTCTCGGTGGCGCCGGCCGGGCTGGGGTAGAGCGCGACCAGCCGGTCCAGGTCGGAGTGGCGCAGGAAGAAGGCGACGCCGACGGGGATCTGGAGGAGGTCCCAGGAGGCCTCGTCGACAGTGTGGCCGGGGTCGACGAGGTAGCGGTCGGGGACCGTACGGAACTGTCCCTTGCCCGCGCCGGGGCGGTCGAAGAGCAGCGCGCAGGGGGTGCAGGCGCAGGCCAGCGCGCGGCGTTCGGTGTCGACCAGGTGGCGGTGGTTGTGCTCGGCGAGCACCACGCCGCACAGTTCGCAGCGTTCGGGGGTGGCCGGCGTCGGCGCGCGGAAGCGGCGCAGGCCGCGGTGGGCGGCCGGCGGTCCGAGGCGCGGCGGCGCCGTCTG
>NZ_QUAC01000170.1 GCF_003389455.1 Streptomyces inhibens
CGCCGTCGCGGGCCGAGACGACGCATGTGCGGGCGCCCGCGCCCGTCGAGAGCCCCGCCGGGCCCGCTCGCCCCGCCCGCCCGCGCTCCCGCCGCTGGCCACTCTGGGCCGCGCTCGCCCTGGTGGTGGCCGGAGCCGGGACGTTCGCCGGCGTCCGGGCGCTGTCCGGCGGGGAGGACGGTCAGGACCCTGCGCTGCAGACGCATCCGTCGCGCGCCGGTCAGGCCGACTTCCACCCCTGGCGCACCACGCTCCTCCAGCGTCCCAAGGGTTACGCCGCGGAGATGCCGTACTGCACCTCCGGCTCCGGCGCCGTCTTCTGCGGTCAGCCCGGCGTCCTTGCCGCCCGGCTCGATCCGGACAGCGGCCATGTGGCGTGGCGGCGTACGGGCGCTTCCGCCGGCAAGGACGCCTCGTCGCCGACCGCGCCGGTGCTGTCGGGCGGGCAGCTGTACGTCTTCTCCGCCGACGGCAAGCGGCTGATGGCGCTCGACCCGTCGGCCGACGGCAAGGGCGCCACCCGTTGGAGCAAGGACGTCTCCGGGTACGAGGGCGGGGCCCGGGTCGTCGGGGACCGCGTACTGCTGACGGCCGGGAACGGCACGGTCACCGCGCTGGACAGCGCGAGCCACCGGCAGCGGTGGCACAAGCGCTTCCCGGGCCATACGCTCCCGGCCTTCGCCACGTTCGGCGACGCGGGTACCGCCTATGCAGCCGAGGGCACCGCCGACGGGACGGGCACCCAGGTCACCGCCATCGATCCGGCCGATGGCTCGGTCCGCTGGTCCCGGCGGCTGCCCGGGGTACTCACCGTGGCCGGGACGGGGGCGTCCGGGGCGCTCTATCTGACCGCCGGCGACCCGGAGTTGTCGTACCGCACCACCGCCGTCGTCCGCTACGACCCGGCCACCGGGCACAGCCGGCGGCTGCCGCTGGCCGCGCCGTTGAACCAGGCGGCCGCGGTGGTGGGCGGTGAGACGGTGTATCTGCTGGCCGAGGGCGGTGCACTACAGGCCGTCGGCGAGCGGAAGTGGAGCACCGAGACATCGGTCAGCCGGGGCTCGGCTCCAGTGGTGAGCGGCGACCGGCTGTATTTCAGCGCGGCGGACGGGCGGCTGATCGCGGTCGACACCCGGTCCGGCGGGCTGCTCGGGCAGACCCCACCGCAGCTGGCGGCCGGCCGGCGCAACGGCTTTCTGCAGATGCTGCCGGCTCCGCGGGCGGACGGCCCCCGGGGCCGGATCTATGCGGCCGCCCCGAACGGGACGGTCTTCGCCGCGGCGACCGAAGACCCGGCAGGCTGGTGACGGCCGGACCCGCCGCCCTCGTGGCAGGGGCAGGCGCAGCCTTCGCGCCGCACTCCAGGGACCGTCGTGGTCTCGATGGTGCCCTTGTCGCACTTCGCGTGCTCCCCGATGTGACACGCCGGGGAGATGTACGTGGGCTGTCGGGCGGGCAACTCAGGCCACCCCCGAGCGGACCCAACGGGGTGCTGCCGTCGCCCGGTACCGCGGGTTGTCCGGGCGCGTACGGGACCGGCTGAGCACGTAGGGGCGTACGGAGTTCGGCGTGTCCACGAACGGCCGGTGCTCGGCTGCGTCGTGGGCGTAGCGGCTCTTGTGCCGCGGCAGCGGAGTGCGAGGGGGACGGGGGCCCGGGGCGGGGGACGGTTGCGGCGTGGCGGCGGCGCGGTGCTTCCCGTATGCGGGGAAGAGCAGCGCGAGGAGCCGCATGAGCGGCGCAATCACCGGGCCGCCCTGTTGAGCGCCGCGATGAGCCGGTGCGTCGTCTCAAGGTTGCAGCGCCCCAACTCGACCAGGGGGCGCGGCTGTGCGTAGCTGTACGACACCGGGTCCACACACAGCGACGGCAGCACGATGCCCATCCGCTTGAGCGCCGCGGCCAGCTCGTCGCAGGCTGCTTCGACCTCTGCCCTCGTGTCGGCCGCCGTCGGTCGTTCGTCCGTCGTCATGGGTGCCGCTCCGATCTGCCGTTTCCCTGTCTGGAGGACCGGAGCGCAACTACCGTGTGTGTTCCGGCCATTACGAGAATGGACCCGGAAACGGGCGCGAACGCCGCTTGCGGGCCGTACTTCGCCGCCCCGCACCGTTAGTTCCACACCTTCCACGGAGGAGGGCGCCATGCCGCCGAGACGAGCGGTCACCGGACGGAGTCAGGAGCCGCGCCAACGATTCGTGGAAGAGCTGCGATTACTGCGCTCGCAGAAGGGCGACAGCCTGCGGCAGCTGGGCGAGGTGCTGGGCTGGGACTGGTCCCTGTTCGGCAAGATGGAGAGCGGGCAGACACTGGGCAGCCCGGAGGTGGTGCAGGCGCTGGACCAGCATTACGGGACGCCTGGGCTGCTGCTGACGCTTTGGGAGTTGGCACTTGCCGACCCCAGCCAGTTCCGTGAGCAGTACCGGCGCTACATGGTGCTGGAATCCGAATCGGTGAGCCTCTGGCACTACGCCGTGGGCGTCCTGCCTGGCCTGCTCCAGACGGAGGGGTACGCACGCGAAGTGCTTGCGGCGGGCGGCATGAAGGGTGCGGAGCTGACACGGCACGTCGAAGCGCGCATAGGGCGACGCAAGTTGTTGGCGAATGACGATCCGCCGCAGTTCCGCACCATCCTGTCCGAGGTGGTACTCCGTAGGCCGATGCTCGATGCACAGGCGTGGCGAGAGCAGCTGGAACACCTGGCCGAGGCCGCCGAGTGGCCGAACATGACGCTTCAGGTGCTGTCTCACGGGCCCGGGTTGCATGCCTTGGCAAGTACGGACGTGATGTTTCTGCGCCTGCTGGACGGGCGCACCGTGGCCTACACCGAGAGCGCCCTGCACGGCGAACTGGTTGAGGAAACAGGCCCGGTTGAGCGTCTGCAACGCGCGTACGATGCTGTTCGTGACCTCGCGTTGTCCCCGGCCGAGTCGCGGAAGTTCATCGGGCAGATGTTGGAGGAAGTGCCGTGCGAACCATCGACCTGAGCACCGTCACCTGGCGCAAGTCCAGCTACAGCAACTCCGACGGCGGCCAGTGCATCGAGGTCTCCGANGCGCAAGTCCAGCTACAGCAACTCCGACGGCGGCCAGTGCATCGAGGTCTCCGACGACTTCCCCGCCCTCGTCCCCGTACGCGACAGCAAGGACCCCCATGGCCCGGCCCTCCTCTTCGGAGCCTCGGCCTGGTCGGCCTTCGTC
Organism: Streptomyces inhibens; assembly: GCF_003389455.1. Taxonomy (GTDB): domain Bacteria; phylum Actinomycetota; class Actinomycetes; order Streptomycetales; family Streptomycetaceae; genus Streptomyces; species Streptomyces inhibens. The sequence goes on from NZ_QUAC01000170.1 coordinate 3,198, forward strand.
AGCGCCGTACAGGGCGGGCAACTGCGCGGCGTCTGACGCCCCGCGCCCCGAGAAGCAGGCCCCCGTCGTCCGCGACGGGGGCCTCAGCCAAAGGCTGTGAGGGGGTGAGCGAGCCGGCTTGGCCCGTGCGGGTCCGCGCCGCTCGATCCTGGCTACTGAGCCGGTTCGGCTGCGTCGGCCGACCCGGCCTGCCCGCCGCCGAACACCTCCTTGACGAGCCTTTGCGTCGCCTTCTGGAACGCCTCGGCCAGGGACATTGCGGCGTCGTCGACATAGTTCAGCGCGGCGGTCAGGGTCTTGCTGCCGTCGGGCGTGCTGTACATCAGTGCCGCGTGGCCCGCCATGCCGCCGTTGTGGGTGATGACGGTGCCGCCGTTTTCGCCCGCGTCCTGCACGAACACCCCCAGGCCGTAGCCGACCTTGGGATGCGGCGTGCACATCTCGGCCAGCAGCGGGGCCGGCAGAAGCTTGCCGCCCATCAGTGCGGAGATGAACGTGTGGAGGTCCTGGGTGGTCGAGATCATGTCTCCACCGGTGGAGATCCAGGAGGGGTTCTGGCGGGTGACGTCGACGGTCTTCTGCCGGCCGGCGTCCTCGTAGCGGTAGTAGGCGTGGGTGTGCGGCTCGGGGATCTCCGGACTGGTCTCCGGCACCACGGTGTCCGACAGCCCGAGCGGCTCCAGGATCAGCCGCTGCATCTCCTCGGCGAGCGAGCGGCCGGTGACCTTCTCGATCAGCAGCCTGGCCAGCACGTAGTTGGTGTTGGAGTAGCTCCAGTCCGTCCCCGGCTCGAACCGCGCCGGTTTGGCCAACGCCAGGCGTACCAGCTCTTCCGGCCGGTAGGTCTTGAACCGGTTGTCCACCCACTCCTGGCCCGCGGTCGTGGCGGGGATCCCCGGCGCGAACGTCCCGTCGTCGTAGTACTCGCCGGTGAAGTTGAACACCCCGCTGGTGTGCTGGAGCAGCATCCGCACCGTGATCTTCCGGTCCGGCTCGAACTCGGGCAGGTAGTCGGCCACCGGGGCGTCCAGCCCGATCGTGCCCTCGGCCACCAGTTGCAGCACCACGGTCGCGGTGAAGGTCTTGGTGTTGCTGCCTATCCGGACGTGCCCGTTCGTCGGCGGCTTCGCGGTCTCGCCCAGCTTGGCCACCCCGGCGCTGCCGACCCACTCGCCCCGCTCGTCGTGCACGCGCATCGTCACCCCGGTGAAGCCGGACTCGACCATCTCCTCGATGGCCTTCTGCAGCTCCGGGCGGTCCTGGTCGGTAAGGGCGATGGACATGACTGTGCTCCTTTGGATCTGTGGTGATGGGATGTGATTGAGCGGATGGAGGGTGCGGTCCTGCTGATCCGGCCTTGGCGAACGGGGCCCGGCCGAACCTTGTGGGCACGTCGACGGTTCGGCGTCAGGGGCCTGGCTGTCGGGTGTCGTGGGTCAAGGGCCGGCGCACGGGGGCGTGGGCTCGGTGTCAGTCGTCGATGGCCTGGTAGAGCGTGGTCCAGAAGTCGTGCATAAGCCGCACCGGATCCGGGACGGACGCCCCGACCTGGGTGAGCAGGATTCCGGTGAGCTGGTTGTCCGGGTCGGCGTAGGTCGAGGTGCCGCTTCCGCCGTCCCAGCCGAACTGGCCGATGGGCGCGTAGTCGCCGCGGCAGGTGCGCACCGCCATCCCGAAGCCCCAGCCGCCGTGCTGCCCTTGGCCGAAGGACACATGGACGTTGTCACGGGCCATGGTGGTGCGGGCGGCGTTCTGCTCAGGTGTGAGGCGATGGGTGGTCATCAGCTCGACGGCGGGCCGGGACAGGATCCGTTCGCCCTCGTGCATCCCGCCATTGAGCAGCATCCGGAAGTAGGCGTGGTAGTCGTCGGCGGTGGAGACCAGCCCGCCGCCGCCACCCGGAAACGCCGGAGGCGTGCTCCACCGTCCCCCCTCGGCCTCGTCCCACACGGTGAACTCACCGGTCTGCGGGTCGGGGGCGTAGAGGGCCGGCAGCCGGTCGATCTTGTCGGCGGGCACGTGGAAACCGGTGTCCTTCATGCCCAGGGGGTCGAAGATGCGTTCGCGCAGGAACGTCTCGAACGACTGGCCCGTGACCCTCGCGACAAGCACGCCGAGTAGATCGTTGCTGATGTGGTACTGCCAGCGCTCTCCGGGCTGGTGCATCAGCGGAAGCGCGCCAAGGCGGCGCATCCATTCATCCGGCTCGGGCATCGGCTCCGGCAGATTGGGCGTGAGCCCCTGCTCGAAGATCGCGCCCATGATCGGAGTGCCCATCACCGTCATATCCATGCCGAGCCCGAACGTGGAGGTCAGCACGTCCCGTACGGTGATCGGCCGGTGCGCCGGCACGGTGTCGTCCAGCGGGCCGTCGACCCGCTTGAGCACCTGGCGGTCGGCGAGCTCGGGCAGCCACTCCTGTACCGGGTCGTCCAGGCGCAGTCGGCACTCGTCCAGCAGGACCATCGCCGCCGCCATCGTGACCGGCTTGGACGTCGAGGCCATCCGGAAGATCGTGTCCCGGCGCATCGGCGCGCCACCGTCATGGCGCATCGTCCCGACCGCCTCGACGTGCGTCTCACCGCCCCGGCTGACCAGGGCGACGAGTCCGGGAATCTTGCCGGACTCCACATGCCGTGCCAGCACGTCGCGGATTCTGCGCAGCCCAGTTTCGGAGAAGCTGCTGTGCTGGCCAGTGAGGTTGAGGGACATGGCTGGGTGCTCCTTGTGGGTTGCGTGGGTGAGTGGTTGGCCCGATGGCCGGGTTGGTGTTGAGGGGTGCTCCTTTGGAGGGACCAGGTCAGACGAAGGGAGCCGGTCAGACGAAGGGAGCCGGTCAGAGGCTGCGGGCGGTGATGTCGCCGTGGGAGGTGGTGGCGCGGATGTCGAGATCGGCGGCGCCGTCGTTCTTGAGGGCGTTGCTGATGCGGCCGTGGCCGGTGCCGGCGTCCAGGGCGGCCGACACGCCGGCGGCGGCGCCGACCGTGATGTCGCCGGACTGGGTGCTGAGCACGACCGTGCCGCCCATGGCCTCGGCGATCCGGATGTCGCCCCGTGCGGTGCTGATCTCCGCGGCCCCGCCCAGCCGGCCGACCTCGACGTCGCCGTCGACCGCGGTGAGACGGACGCTCGCGGCCTCGTCCAGCTTGATCCGGCTGTACGCGCCTTCGAAAGCGACGTCGCCGAGGCGGCCGACGGTCCGGAGTTCGGCGCTGGCCGCCTTGGCCTCGACCTGGGAACCGGCGGGCAGCTTGACCGTCACCTCGATGGATCCGGAGGGGCCGAAGTACTGGTTCTTCGCCGCATGCTCGATCCGCAGGATTCCGTCGGCGTATTCGACCGTGGTCTCCTCCGCCGCCTTCACGTCGCGGCCCTTCGAGGCGTTCGCGGGCAGGACCTCGACCGTGGTGTCGGCCCGGTCCGCGGCGATGAACTGGACGCGTCCCGCGGGGATGCCCAGGACGGCGGAGATCGGGGCGGGGGTGTCGAACTTCTGCATCGTGCTCTCCTTTGCGCCTTGCGGCTGCTGGTTTCCGAACGATGGAAAAGCTACGTTGCTTTCCATTTCTACGCAACGAGATCTTTGCTCGAAAGCAGCATTTATGCAGGTCAAGGCGCAATAATCGTTGCAACGCCCTCTCGCTTAACGCAACGCTGGAGTAGCCGGCCGTTGCAATGCACTGAAGATGAACGCTATGGTGGAGGCGTCGAGGAACACCGAGCAGCGCCATGGAGCACCCGTGGGGCATGAAGGGGGTCGTCATGCCGGGAGGCAGGCTCACCCAGCAGGAGCGTCAGCAGATCGCGATGGGGCTGGCCGACGGCCTGGCCTACGCCGAGATCGCCCGCGGTCTCGACCGTCCGACCTCCACGATCACGCGGGAGGTGACGCGGAACGGCGGCCCCACCGGCTACCGCGCCGACCTGGCCCACCGCGCCACCCAGCAGCGCACCCACCGCCGCAAGCAGGCCGCGCCCCAGGGGTCGCAGGCGCTCCCGCAACCCTACGGACGCGACGCCGAGGCCGTGCGCGACTACCAGGAGGCCCTCACCACCGTCTTCATGACCTCAGGCCTGCCCAAGATGATGGCCCGGGTGCTGGGCTGCCTCTACGTCACCGACACCGGCAGCCTCACCGCCTCCGAACTCGCCCAGCGCCTCCAGGTCAGCCCGGCGTCCATCTCCAAAGCGATCACGTTCCTCGAGGGCCTGGACCTCGTCCGCCGGGAACGCGACGAGCGCCGCCGCGAGCGCTACGTCGTCGACGACGACCTCTGGTACCAGTCGATGATCCGCAGCGCCCGGGCCAACGACCAGTTCATCGAGACCGCACGGCAGGGCGTCGGCATCCTCGGCCACGGCACCCCGGCCGCCACCCGCCTCGAAAATTCCGCCCGCTTCCTCGACTTCGTCAGCGAAGGGCTCATCCGCGCCGCGGAGCAGGGCCGCGAGGTCCTCTACACCAGAACCGAAACGACCCCGGACGGCACTACCTGAGCCACCTTCAGATCGCGCGCAGGCAGCCTGGCGCCGCACGGATTCTCCGGTAACTCAAAGACCGGCCTGCTGAGTTGATCGCTCTCGGGGAGGCGGCGGGCAGGCCGGAAACGCAGCGGTGCGGCGCCCCTGGGGACGCCGCACCGCTGCCGTACCGAGCCGCTCAGCCCAGCAGGCTCACATCGCGCACCGCGCCCTTGTCCGCGCTGGTTGCCATCGCCGCGTACGCGCGCAGGGCCTGCGAGACCTTGCGCTCGCGCTGCTTGGGCGCGTAGACGCCGCCGAGGGCCTCGCGGCGGGCGGCCAACTCCTCGTCGTTCACGAGGAGTTCGATGGAGCGGTTGGGGATGTCGATGCGGATCCGGTCGCCGTCCTCGACGAGGGCGATGGTGCCGCCGGACGCCGCCTCGGGTGAGGCGTGGCCGATGGAGAGGCCGGACGTGCCGCCGGAGAAGCGGCCGTCGGTGACCAGTGCGCAGGCCTTGCCCAGGCCGCGGCCCTTGAGGAAGGACGTCGGGTAGAGCATCTCCTGCATGCCGGGGCCGCCCTTGGGGCCCTCGTAGCGGATGACGACGACGTCGCCTTCCTTGACCTGCTTGGTGAGGATCTTGTCGACGGCCTCTTCCTGGGATTCGCAGACCACGGCCGGGCCCTCGAAGGTCCAGATGGACTCGTCGACGCCCGCGGTCTTCACGACGCAGCCGTCCTCGGCGATGTTGCCCTTGAGGACCGCGAGGCCGCCGTCCTTGGAGTAGGCGTGCTCGACGGAGCGGATACAGCCGCCCTCGGCGTCCACGTCGAGCGACTCCCAGCGCTCGGACTGCGAGAAGGCGGTGGCCGAGCGCTTGCAGCCGGGGGCCGCGTGCCACAGCTCGACGGCCTCGGCGGACGGTGAACCGCCGCGCACGTCCCAGGTCTTGAGGTGCTCCGCGAGCGAGGTGGAGTGGACGGAGTGCACGTCCTCGTTGAGCAGTCCGCCACGGTAGAGCTCACCGAGGATGGCGGGGATTCCGCCGGCGCGGTGCACGTCCTCCATGTAGTACGTGCCGCCGGGGGCCACGTTCGGGGCGACCTTGGCCAGGCAGGGGACCCGGCGCGAGACAGCGTCCATGTCCGGGAGGCCGTAGTCGAGCTCGGCCTCCTGGGCGGCGGCGAGCAGATGCAGGATGGTGTTGGTGGAGCCGCCCATCGCGATGTCGAGCGCCATGGCGTTCTCGAAGGCGGCGTGGGTGGCGATGTTGCGCGGCAGGACGGACTCGTCGCCGTCCTCGTAGTAGCGCTTGGTGATCTCCACGACCGTACGGCCGGCGTTCTCGTACAGCGCGCGGCGGGCGGTGTGGGTGGCGAGCACCGAGCCGTTGCCCGGCAGGGACAGGCCGATGGCCTCGGTGAGGCAGTTCATCGAGTTGGCGGTGAACATGCCGGAACAGGAACCGCAGGTGGGACAGGCGTTCTCCTCGATGCGGAGGACGTCCTCGTCGGAGACGTTGTCGTTGACGGAGTCGACGATGGCGTTGATCAGGTCCAGCTTGCGGACCGTGCCGTCCACGAGGGTGGCCTGGCCGGCCTCCATCGGGCCGCCGGAGACGAAGACCACCGGGATGTTCAGCCGCATCGCGGCCATCAGCATGCCCGGGGTGATCTTGTCGCAGTTGGAGATGCAGATCAGCGCGTCGGCGCAGTGCGCCTCGACCATGTACTCGACCGAGTCCGCGATCAGGTCGCGGGAGGGGAGCGAGTACAGCATGCCGCCGTGGCCCATGGCGATGCCGTCGTCGACGGCGATGGTGTTGAACTCACGCGGGACGGCGCCGGCGTCCCGGATGGCGTCGGAGACGATCCGGCCGACCGGGGCGAGGTGGGTGTGCCCGGGCACGAACTCGGTGAAGGAGTTGGCCACCGCGATGATCGGCTTGCCGATGTCCTCGCTCGCTACACCCGAGGCCCGCATAAGGGCGCGGGCGCCCGCCATGTTGCGGCCATGGGTAACGGTGCGAGACCTCAGATCGGGCACGATGGTCACTCCCTCGGGGTACGTACGTACGACCGCCGGCCACGGTAGGTGAACCTGCCACGTACCGGGTGGCGTCATAGAGCAGCTGAAGCCGAGATTACGCTCTTGATCCAAGATCCGGACACTGACGCCGGAATGTGAGATGGCTGACCGGAGTACGGACAGCACCGGCAGCGGCGGTACCGGACAGCGTCGGTACCGGGAATCGCGGCCGTCACGTGGGGCGGACAGGCTGCCGCAGGATGGTGCGCATCTTCGCCGGATCGCTCTCGCGCACGTCGGAGAGGTAGATCTCATGGTGCAGACCGGCGCGCACCAGGCTCAGCTCCGTCATGTACGCGTCCATGCGCGCCAGAGAGGCGGGCTCGTCGGCGTAGGCGCCGTGGTGGGTCATCTGTACGCACCGGCCCTCGGTGAAGGTGACCAGCTGCACCCGGTCGACCGCGGCGCCCGACGGCCGGGCGGCCTCGCGTGCCCGGTCGGCCAGGGCCGGGTCCAGGTCGTCGGGCAGGCGCAGGAACAAGTGCCAGTGCCACTGCGCGCGCGGCACGTCCAGCGGCGGACGCGGGTCCTCGACCCACCAGCGCCCTTCCAGCGGCGCCGCATGGGGCACCGGCAGCGCGCCCTCGACGACATACAGGGCCTGGGCGCAGACGCCGTACTCGCCGCCGTCCGGTGCGCCCTGCCCGGTCACGCCCAGGCCGCGGACCGGACCGAATTCCGCCAGTTCGGGCTCGTCGGCGGCGGTGTACCAGGGGTGCGCGGCGTCGTTGACGGTGTCGTTAGCGGTCTCGTTCACGGTCTCGTTCACGGTGTCTCCTCCAAGGGGATCAGCAGCTCGGTGAGCAGCCGGTCGGGTGGCGTGGTGGCGGGATCGTTGAGATAGAGCTCCCGGAAGGGCCCGGTGAGGCGGTGGCCGCGCTCGGCGCACCAGGCCAGCAGGGCATGGGCGGTCAACGCGATGTGGCCATAGGGGCCGGTATGGGTCGCGCAGGCGAACAGACCACCGGGCAGCAGATCCCCGGTGGCCCCCGCCGGTACGGGACGTCCGTCGGGCAGCGCGGCGGCGATGGTGACGGGGATGTGCCCGTCCAGTTCGACGGGGAACAGCCCGGTCAGCCGGACGGCCCGGTCGTGCTCCAGCAGGGGCAGCAGCCCGGCCACGCACCCCCCGGTGACCCGGCCGATGTCCTGCGGCGAATGCGCCGTGTCCCGGAGCACGGCCACCCGCTGGGGTTCCTCGTGCCGGAGGGTGACCTCGGCGGTGGGCAGCCCCTGTGCCAGCACCTGCTCCAGTGCGGCCAGGGTCTGGCGGCGCCGGGCCAGCTCGTCGTCGAGCCGGTCGCGTACCTCGGCCAGGACACGGGCGGCGTCCCGCCCGCGGAGCACCTCCCCGATGGCGGCCAGCGGCACATCCAGCGAGCGCAGCAGGCCGATGGACAAGGCGTCCCGCGCCTGGTCCGCGCGGTAGGAGCGGTATCCGGTGCCGGGGTCCACCCGGGCGGGCGGCAGCAGGCCGAGGTCGGCGTAGTGGCGCAGTTGTTTGACGCTGAGCCGCGCCAGACGGGCGAACTGGCCGATGGACAGGAGGCGTTCGTCGTTCACGGGGCCAGCATGGTGTCTCCGTCAGGGGGAGAGTCCAGCCCGTGGGAGAGTCCAGTCAGTGGGAGGGTCCGGCCGGTGGGAGAGTCCAGCCGGTGGGAGAGTCCGGCCCGCCCACGTCCCGGGGTTTCAGGCCTGGGTCAGATACCGCTGAAGCGTCGGCGCCACCATCGCGACGATCTCCTCCAGATCCGCGGACGCCATCGGCTCCATCTTGATGACGTAACGGAGCATGGCGATCCCGATCAGATGGCTCGCGGCCAGCTGGGCCCGGAACTCCGGGTCGGGTACGTGCAGTTCGCCCGCCACCCGCTGGAGCAGGCGGCGCTCGACCAGGCCGCGCAGTACGGCCGCCGCGGTCTCGTTGGTCAGCGCCGAGCGCATGATCGCCAGTAGCGGCTGGCGGCTGACCGGGTTCTCCCAGACGCCGAACATGAAGCGGGCCATCCGCTCGCCCGCCCCGGCCTCGCCGCCGCCCGCGATCGCGTCCGGCATGGTCAGCGCGGGCGCGAAGGACAGCTCGATGGCCGCCGCGAAGACCTGCTCCTTGGTGCCGAAGTAGTGGTGCACCAGGGCCGCGTCCACCCCGGCCGCCTTGGCGATACCGCGTACCGAGGTCTTGTCGTAGCCGCGCTCGGCGAATTCCGTACGGGCCGCGGCGAGGATCCGCTCGCGGGCGCCGGGCCCTTCGGCGGCCTCGGCGCGGGCCGGGCGGCCGCGGCGCCG
>NZ_QUAC01000172.1 GCF_003389455.1 Streptomyces inhibens
CGGCCGCCGCGGCCGCCGGCGCGGCCACCGCGCTGACCGCCGCCGCGCTCGCCGGACGGCCCTACGACCTGGTCGTCTCGGCCGGTATCGGCGGCGGCTTCGCGCCCGGCGCCCCGCTCGGCTCGGTGGTGGTCGCGGACGCGATCGTCGCGGCCGACCTGGGCGCCGAGACCCCCGACGGCTTCACCCCGGTCACCGAACTCGGCTTCGGGACGGTGGCGCACCGCCCCGACCCGGAGCTTGTGCGGGCGGTCGCGGCGGCGGCCGGCGCTGCGCGCGGCACCGTCGTCACCGTCTCGACGGTCACCGGCAGCGCCGCGCGGACCGCTGAGCTGGCGGAGCGTCATCCGGGTGTGCTGGCCGAGGCGATGGAGGGTTTCGGGGTCGCCGAGGCGGCCGCCGCACAGGGCGTGCCGGTGCTGGAGATCCGTACGGTCTCCAACGCCGTGGGCCCCCGCGACCGCGCCGCCTGGCGCATCAAGGACGCGCTCACCGCCCTGACCGACGCCTTCCGTACGCTCCCCGGAGCGCTGGCCGCCGGGGCCCGCCGTGCGGATCGCCCCGGGCCGGCTCCGGAACCGGCACCATCCCCGAGGAGGACCCCGTGACCCGGCCGCTGAACATCGCGTACTCGCCGTGCCCGAACGACACCTTCGTCTTCGACGCGCTGGCGCACGGCCGCGTCCCGGCCGCGCCGGAGCTCGCGGTCACCTTCGCCGATATCGACCTCACCAACGGCATGGCCGAGCGCGGTGAGTTCGATGTGCTGAAGGTGTCGTACGCGGTGCTGCCGTGGGTGCTGGACGACTATGCGCTGCTGCCCTGCGGCGGGGCGCTGGGGCGCGGCTGCGGGCCGCTGGTGCTGACCAAGGAGCAGGGCTCGGCCGCGGAGCTGGCCGGCAAAACGGTCGCGGTGCCCAGCGAGCGGTCCACCGCGTATCTGCTGTTCCGGCTGTGGGCCGCGGCGGAGGTGCCGGGCGGCGTCGGCGAGATCGTGGTGCTGCCGTTCCACGAGATCATGCCGGCGGTGCGCGACGGCAAGGTCGATGCGGGCCTGGTCATTCACGAGGCGCGCTTCACGTACCAGAACTACGGCCTGGTCCGCCTGGCCGACATGGGTGAGCACTGGGAGTCCACCACCGGCCTGCCGATCCCGCTCGGCGCGATCATCGCCAAGCGGTCGCTGGGTGAGCGGACGCTGCACGATCTCGCGGCGGCGATCCGCACCTCGGTCCGGATGGCGTGGGACGACCCCGAGGCCTCCCGCCCGTACGTCCTGGAGCACGCCCAGGAGATGGACCCGAAGGTGGCGGACCAGCACATCGGGCTGTACGTCAACGAGTTCACCGCCGACCTCGGCGAGCACGGCTATGCCGCGGTGCGCGGGCTGCTCACGCGCGCCGCGGCCGAGGGGCTGGTTCCGCCCCTCGGCCGCGATGCGTTGAATTTCGGGTGAGTGTGCCGGCTGGGTGAGCCGGCCTCTCCGGGCCGGCTCGCTCAGACGTCCATCTGGTCGGCGACCGCGCGCAGCATGCCGGCGATCTTCGCGCCGTGCGCCTTGTCGGGGTAGCGGCCGCGCTCCAGCTGCTGGGTGACGTTCTCCAGGAGCGTGGTGAGGTCCTGGACGATCGAGGCGAGTTCGTCGGGCTTACGGCGCTGGGCCGCGGCCACCGAGGGTGCGGGGTCGAGGAGCGTCACGGTCAGCGCCTGGTCGCCACGCTGGCCCGCGACCACGCCGAATTCGACGCGCTGGCCAGGCTTGAGTGCGGCTACGCCGTCGGGCAGCACCGACGAGTGCACGAAGACGTCACCGCCGTCATCGCGGGAGAGAAAGCCGAAGCCCTTCTCGCTGTTGAACCACTTGACCTTGCCGGTAGGCACGTCTGTCCTCGTCCTCGTACTCGTTGGAAAAAACTGGGCTGGGTCTACTGCGGAATCTGCGGAAGAAAATCAGGTCTGGATAGCAATGCAGCGGGCCGCAGGACCCGCCTTCACCAAGGCTAATGGTCCCAAGGCCGGTGGCAAGACGCCGCCGGGTGGATCCTCAGTGCTTCTGGCCCGGACTTACCCTGGTCAGGTGTCTGACGAAACTCCCCAGGCCGGGGATCTGCTGGTCCGAATCGGCGCGATCATGTTCCTAGTTGGCGCAGTGGCCACTCTCGCCACGGTGATGCCGCTGTTCCTCGGGACCGATCCGCTGCCGTCCGTCTTCTACGCGGTCTGCATGCTCATGGGCGCCGGCTTCCTTGTCGCGGCGGCCGGAGTGATCCGTTCCGCCGTCGCTCAGCGCCGTCAGGCGGAGGCCGCTTCGCCCCCTTCCGCCTCATCTGCGACGTAGCGCTCCAGCCACGACGGGAAGAGCGTCAGGTCGTCGAGCAGCACATCGGCGCCGGCCGCCAGCAGTTCGCGTGCGTCGCACGGGCCGGTGGCGACGGCGACGGACAGCGCGCCCGCGGTGTGCGCGCCTCGCACATCACCCGTGTGGTCGCCGACGTAGACCCGCGCACCGTGCTCACGCAGCGCATCGGCCTTGGCCTCCGCCCACAGTGAGCCGATGACCGCGTCCGGCTCGATGCCCAGGTGCGCCAGGTGCAGCTTCGCGTTCGGCTCGTACTTGGCGGTCACCACGATCGCCCGGCCTCCGGCGGCATGCACCGCGGCGATCGCCTCCCGGGCGCCCGGCATGGCCGGCGTGGGCGCGATCGCGTACTCCGGGTACAGCTCGCGGTAGAAATCGCTGATCTCCGCCACCCGCTCCTCGGGGAACCACCGGCGGATCTCCTCCTCCAGCGGCGGCCCGAGCCGGGTCACCGCGGCCTCGGCGTCGACGACGGTGCCGGTCCTGGCGGACAGCTCCTGATACGCCGCCTTGATGCCGGGACGGGAGTCGATCAGCGTCATATCGAGGTCGAATCCGACCGTCAGGGGGTGCGCAGCCATGCGTGCCATTGTGCCCGCGGCCGCAAGCGGGCCGGACGCCCGCCCGTCGTCCGGGCACCGCCCCTCGATCGATGCGCCACCGGCGGCTCCCGTACCGTTAGCCCTGCCTTACCTAACTTCCGNACCGGCGGCTCCCGTACCGTTAGCCCTGCCTTACCTAACTTCCGGACATCCACCACGAAGAGCGACGTACATATGAAGCCCCGGACGCACAGCCGCCGGCTCGGCCTGACGGCGGTCGCGGTGCTCGCCCTGCTGCTCGCGGTGCTCTTCTCCCTGGCCCTCGGCAGCCGCCCGTTCGCTCCGTCCGAGGTGCTCGACGCCCTTGTCCACGGCGGCAACAGTGACGCCGCCCAGGTCGTCCGCTTCCTGCGGCTGCCGCGCACCGAGATCGGGCTGATGGTCGGCGCCGCGCTGGCGATGGCCGGCACGGTCATGCAGGGCATCACCCGCAACCCGATCGCCGACCCCGGCATCCTCGGCATCAGCCAGGGCGCCTCGGCCGCGGTGGTGATCGCCATCGCCTTCGCCGGGATCCACACCCTGACCGGCTATGTCTGGTTCGCGTTCGCCGGCGCCGGGATCGCCTCGGTCGCCGTCCACGCCATCGCCTCCCGCGGCCGCGGCGGCGCGACCCCCGTCAAACTCGCGCTGTCCGGCGCCGCCATCAACGCCCTCCTGGTGTCGGTGACGATGGCGGTCCTCACCACCAAGGCCGCGGCCCTGGACGAGTTCCGGTTCTGGCAGGTCGGCTCGCTCACCGGCCGGGACGCCGAAGTGGCCGCCCAGATCTGGCCGTTCCTGCTGGCCGGCACGGTGCTCGTGCTGTCCGTCGCACGCGGTCTGGACGCGCTGGCGCTCGGCGAGGACGTCGCCAGGGGCCTGGGGCAGAAGGTCGCCACCGTACGGATCGTGGGCGGGCTCGGGGCGACCGTGCTGACCGGCGCGGGCGTCGCCGCGGCCGGCCCGATCGCCTTCGTCGGCCTCGCCGTCCCGCATATCGCCCGCGCGATCGTGGGCAGCGACCACCGCTGGGTACTGCCGATGGCGGCGCTGCTCGGCCCGGTCATCGTGCTGGTCTCGGACACCCTCGGCCGGATCGTCTTCCCGCCGTCGGAGGTCCCGGCGGGCGTGATGACCGCCCTGATCGGGGTGCCGTTCCTGGTGACTCTCGTACGGCGCAAGGCGGTGGCGGCATGACGGCCTCTTCGACGGCGGCGGCTCCCCGGCGGCCGATACGCCCCGCCGGCTACGCCCTGGTCCGCGCCGGCCGCGCCTCCTTCCTCCTGCACCGGCGTGCGGCCGGGACCGCCGCGGTACTCACCGCCTTGCTGGCCGCCGGCTGCCTCGCCTCCCTCTGCATCGGCGAAAGCTTTGTCTCCCCCTCCGACGTCCTCGACGTCGTCCTCGGCAGACCGTCCTCCCAGGAACTGGTCGTCGGCACGCTGCGGCTGCCGCGGCTGACCGTCGGCCTGCTGGTCGGCGCGGCCTTCGGGGTCGCCGGCGCGCTGATCCAGACGGTGGCCCGCAATCCGCTCGCCAGCCCCGACATCATCGGCGTCACCCAGGGCGCGAGCGCGCTGACGGTCGGCGCGATGACCTTCGGCATCACCTCGTACACCGTCCTGCCGTATCTGTCGGTGGCCGGCGGCGTCCTGGCGGCCGGGCTGGTCCATCTCTTCGCCTGGCGCGGCGGTCTGCACGCCACCCGCTTCGTCCTCATCGGCATCGGCTGCGCGGTCGCGCTCCGCTCCGTCACCCACCTCTTCCTGACCAAGGGCGACTATCTCGTCGCCCAGCAGGCCCAGGTGTGGATGACCGGCTCGCTCAACGGGCGCGGCTGGGCGGAGGCGGCGCCCCTGGGCCGGGCGCTGCTGGTGCTGCTGCCGTGCGTGCTGTGGGCGGCGCGCGCCCAGCGGACCGTCTCGCTGGACGATGACACCGCGACCGCGCTGGGCATCCGGCTGGGCCGTACCCGCCTCGGTCTGGTCGCGGTCGGCGTGGTCCTGGCGTCGATGGCGACCGGCGCGGCCGGCCCCGTGGACTTCGTGGCGCTGCTCGCCCCGCAGATCGCCCGCCGCCTTGCCCGTACGGCCCAGATCCCGCTGCTCTGCTCCGCGCTGCTGGGCGCCCTGGTCGTCGTCCTGGGCGATCTGCTCGCGCGAAAGATCTTTGCGCCGACGGAGCTGCCCGTGGGGGTACTGACCGCCGCCGTCGGCGCCCCGTATCTGATCTGGCTGATCGTCAGGGGCCATCGCGTCCGTGGCCGTGCCGCAGGAGGAAATGCGTGACCGAGACCGGCGAGAGCGTCGTACGGCAGGACGAACCGGGCCGCGACGCGGACTGTGCGAGCAGGCTGACGGCGCGCGGTCTGACGCTCGCCTACGAGGACCGCACGGTCGTCGACGGCCTGGACCTGGACGTGCCGCACGGCGCGGTCACCGTCGTCGTCGGCCCCAACGCCTGCGGCAAGTCGACGCTGCTACGCGCCCTGGGCCGGCTGCTCGGCCCGCGCCGCGGTGCGGTCCTCCTGGACGGTACGGACCTGGCGCGGATCCCCACCAAGAAGATCGCCCAGTCGCTCGGGCTGCTGCCGCAGACCCCCGTCGCACCCGAGGCGATCACCGTCGCCGATCTGGTCGCGCGCGGCCGCCAGCCGCATCAGCGCTGGTGGCAGCAGTGGTCGCAGGAGGACGAGCGCGCGGTCACCGAGGCGATGGCGCGTACGGACGTGGCGCAGCTGGCCGACCGCGCGGTGGACGAACTCTCCGGCGGCCAGCGGCAGCGCGTCTGGATCGCGATGGCCCTCGCCCAGGAGACCGATCTGCTCCTGCTGGACGAGCCGACCACCTACCTGGACATCGCGCACCAGGTCGAGGTGCTGGACCTGATACGGCAGTTGAACCACGACCGGGGCCGCACCGTCGTCGCCGTACTGCACGACCTCAACCAGGCCGCCCGCTACGCCGACCACCTGGTGGCGATGGAGGCGGGCCGGATCGTCGCCCAGGGACACCCCGGCGAGGTCGTCACCGCGGAGCTGGTCCACGAGGTGTTCGGGCTGGAGTCGGTCGTGGTGCCGGATCCGGTGACGGGGTCGCCGCTGGTCGTGCCGGGGCGGCCGTGGGAGCCGGCGCGTCAGGGCTGACCGGGGCCGTCTTTGCTCAGCCGTTCTTCTCGCCGTCCGAGCCGAAAGGACATGTCATGTTCCGTTCCACCGCCGCCGGGCGCGGCAGCACCGCCGCCGGGCGCCGTACCGCCGTCGTCCCCACCACCGCCGTGACCGCCGCCGGCGCGGTCGCCGCCGCCCTCCTGCTGTCCGGCTGCGGCTCCGGCGACTCCTCGGCGTCCGGCTCCGACGGCTCCTTCAAGGCCGCCGACTGCCCGAAGCAGCCCACCACGACCTGGGCCACGCCGGTGACCGGCGGCGGACGGCACACGGTCAAGACGGCAATGGGTGGAGTGACGGTGCCGAACGCGCCGAAGCGGGTGGTCGTCCTGGACACCGCCGAGCTGGACTCGGCGATCACCCTGGGCGTCAAGCCGGTCGGCGCCACCCGCTCGGACGTCGCCTCCGGCTTCCTGGACTACCTCCCCAAGGACAAGGTCGCCGGCATCAAGGACGTCGGCAAGATCGGCGCCCCGAACCTGGAGGCGGTCGCCGCGCTCCACCCCGATCTGATCCTGACCAGCAAGGTCCGCGACGGACAGCGCTACGCCCAGCTCACGAAGATCGCGCCGACGGTGATGACCGAGACCACCGGCTACCCCTGGAAGCAGAACTTCGCCACGCACGCCGACGCGCTCGGCAAGATCCCCGAGGCGAAGCGCGCCGTGGCCGCGTACGAGGCACATGCGAAGCGGGTCACCACGGCGCTCGGCGGCCCCGCGAAGGCCGGCGCGCTCCGCACCAACATCGTCCGCTTCGTCGAGGGCGCCGACACCCGTATCTACGGCTGCCGGAGCTACATCGGCACCGTCCTCGCCGACATCGGCACCGGCCCCACCGATGTCGTCACCGGCGCCAAGGACGACCTGATGACCGAGGTCAGCCCCGAACAGATCAACAAGGCCGACGCCGACGCCGTCTTCTACGCGTCCTACGGCAGCCCGGAGAAGTCCAAGGAGGCCCAGGTCACCGGCGGCGGCCTGTGGAAGAACATGCGGGCCGTCACGGGCGGCCGGTCCTTCCGCGTCGACGACCAGCTGTGGATCCAGGGCATCGGCTACACGGCGGCGGACAAGATCCTGGCCGAGGTGCAGCAGCGGCTCGTGAAGAAGTGAGCGGGGTGGGTGAGCCGTCGCAGACCAGCGGCGGCTCACCCGCTCGCTTCACCGCGCTGCCCGCCGCATCCGCCACAGCAGGAACAGCGCCGAGGCGACGGCCGCGACCCGTGCCATCACCGGCAGCCCGGCGGCCAGTTCCGGCCCCAGCCGGCCCTGGGCGATCGGCTCGCCCCAGCGCCCGTCGAACCGGCCCCACAGCCACACCACCAGCCCACCGACGACGATCCCCGGCACGCCGAGCGCGGCGAACTTGGCCTCGGCCCGGGTCAGCCGCCGCGAGACGTAGGCGAGCGCCCAGCCGCCCGCCAGCGCGAACCACGACCCCAGCACCGCACCGGCCACCAGCAGCAGCACGGCCAGCGTCAGGACCGGGCTGAGCCATGCGCGCAGCGGGACCGGTGCCGCGGCCTCCTCTTCCTCGACCTCGGCCGCGCCCTCGTCCTCGGCCGGCGCGTCGGCCGCCGCGCCGCGCCGCCGGGCGAGCGCCCGCCGCAGCAGCCCGGGAAGCGGACGCTCCCCCTCCGCCGCCTCTCCGTCGGCCGCGCCCTGCTCTTCCTCCCCCTCGGGAACCTCCGCACCGTCGCCGTCCTTCTTCAACGACAGCGGGCGCTCACCCTTGGGCCGGTCCCATATCTCCGGGATCTCGATCCCGCCGACGAACCCCGGCACGGTCTCCCCCGCCCCGAACGGCGACGGCTCCACCCGCCACCAGTCGGGCGCATCGCTCGCCTCACCCAACTCATCGGTGCCGGCGAGATGCGGTGGCAGCCCGGCGGCCGGCGCGCTGTCCGCCGCCCCGTCGCGCGGCGCGGGCACCTTGCCGTTCGCCTTCGCCCTGCCGTTCGCGAACGCCTTGCCGGTCAGCCCGCTGCGCCAGGCCAGACTGCTGAGCTTCTCGAACGCGGTGGTCCGCGGCGGTGGCGGATCGGCCGGCCGCGGCGGCTGCGCGGACTGCGGGGCGATCGGCACCTGGGGCCCGGCGCCCGAGGCGGACGTCTCCGCCCGAGCCTGTCCCGTGCCCGAACCGGCCCGGGAGGCCCCCGGCACCCGGTCGTCCGCGCTCCCCGCGGCCGCGACCACCGCCTCCGGCGTCCCCAGCCGCGCCAGCACCCGCTTCACCCCGGACACCGAGTCGGCCTTCTGCCCGTCTATCTCGGCCCGGAGTCTGCTGACCAGCTGCATACGCGTGGCGGAGGGCAGCCCCCGCTGCTGGGCCAGGTCGCCGACCCGGCTCAGATAGTCAAAGACGAGCTGATCGCTCTCGATCCCCACGAAATCCCCTGCGGCGTCCGCTGGTTGCTGCCTCGACGGTACCCCTTCCCCCTTCGACCGGGCGGCAGGCGGGCGGGGGCGGGGCGGGGCGGCGTACGGGTGTCATGGCCGCGATCTGCCGGCGCCGTACCGCCACCCGGTCCCCCTGCATCCCTCGCCCCGCTAACGTAGGACGAATGACCACCGGTACACCGCGCACCCTCGCCGAGGAGCTCAGGACCCGCACCGACAGCGGGCTGATCGGGCTGCTGCGGGCGCGGCCCGACCTGCTCAATCCCGTGCCGGGCGATGTGACTCAGCTGGCCACCCGGGCCGGGACGCGGGCGTCGGTCGTCCGGGCGGTGGAGCGGCTCGACCGGTTCGCGCTGCAGAGCGCCGAGGCGCTGGCGGTGGCGCCGGACCCGTGCCCGTACGCGACGCTGGGCGCGCTGATGGGCGGGGACGCCGGGGACCCGGCGGTCGCCGCCGAGCTGCCGCGGGCGGTGGCGGAGCTGCGTGCGCAGGCACTGGTGTGGGGTCCCGACGAGCGGCTGCGGCTGGTGCGTACGGCCCGTGAGCTGCTCATGCCCAGTGCCGCGCACCCGTCGCCGACCGGCCTGGGCCCGAGCGTCGCCGAGGCCACGGCCGGGATGTCGCCGGGGCGGTTGCAGGAGATCATCTCCACGGCCGGGCTGCCCACCACCCATGACCCGGTCACCGCGGTCGCCGCGCTGACCGCGCTCTTCTCCGACCGTGCCCGGATGGCGGCGCTGCTCGACACCGCGCCCGCCGAATCCGTCGCCGTCCTCGACAAGCTGCTGTGGGGCCCGCCGTACGGCGGTGTCACCGACCGTCCGGCCCCGCATCTGCAGTGGCTGCTGGACCGGGGCCTGCTGATCCCGGCGGGCGCCCGCAATGTCGTACTGCCGCGGGAGACGGCGCTCCATCTGCGTGCCGGGCGCGCCCACCGCACCCCTGAGCCGCTGCCGCCCACCCTCGCGCCCACCACGGAACGCGATCCACAGCTTGTGGACAACGCCGCCGCGAGCCAGGCGTTCACCGCGCTGGCGACCGTCGAGGAGCTGCTCAAGGAGTGGGACCTGGGCGGGCCGCCCGTGCTCCGCGCCGGGGGCATGAGCGTCCGCGACCTCAAGCGCACCGCCGCCGCCCTGGACACCACCGAGCAGCTGGCCGCCTTCTGGCTCGAACTCGCCTACGGGGCAGGGCTGATCGCCCCCGACGGCGAGGCCGACGAGCGGTTCGCGGCCACACCGGCCGCCGAGGAGTGGCTACAGCTGCCCGACCATGAGCGCTGGGCGGTGCTGGCGGCCGCCTGGCTGCCGGCGACCCGTACCCCGGGCGTGGTCGGCACCGCCGACGCCAAGGGCCGCGCACTGGCCGCCCTCGGCCCGCATCTCGACCGCTCCCCGGCGCCCGAGGTGCGCCGCCGCGCCCTCACCCTCCTCGCCGATCTGCCGCCCGGCACGTCCGTACCGGCGACGGCGGTGCTGACCCGGCTGCGGTGGGAGCGCCCGCTGCGGGGGGCCGGGGTGGTGGCGGGTCCGACCGCGACAGCCGTCGGCGAGGGCTCACCGAGCACGCCCTCCCTCGCCGGCTCCCCTTCCGCCCCCGCCGACGACCTCCGCTCGCGTCTTGCCCAATGGGCACTGGCCGAGTCCGAGTTGCTGGGCGTGACCGGACGCGGTGCGCTCTCCACCCACGGCCGCGCCCTGATCGCCACCACGTCGGAGGCCGGCGTCCCCTCCCCCGCCGAAACCGACACCGCCCCGACCCGCGCCGCCGCGCTCCTCGCCCCCCTGCTGCCCGAACCTCTCGACCATGTCCTCCTCCAGGCGGACCTGACCGCCGTCGCCCCCGGCCCGTTGCACCGCCCGCTCGCCGAGGCGCTCGGGGTGCTCGCCGACATCGAGTCCAAGGGCGGCGCCACGGTCTACCGCTTCACGCCCGCCTCCGTACGCCGCGCCCTGGACGCCGGCCGGTCCGCCGCCGAGCTGCGGGAGTTCCTCAGCACCCACTCGCGCACCCCGGTCCCCCAGCCGCTCGCCTACCTGATCGACGATGTGGCGCGCAAACACGGCCAGTTGCGGATCGGCGCGGCCGCCGCGTACGTCCGCTGCGACGACGACGCGCTGCTCTCCGAGATCCTCGCCGACCGCCGCGCCGCCCCGCTCCGCCTGCGCCGCCTCGCCCCGACGGTGCTCGCCGCCCAGACCGCCCCCGACCAACTCCTGGAGGGCCTGCGGGCGATGGGCTACGCCCCGGCCGCCGAGTCCGCCGCCGGTGATGTCCTGATCGCCCGCGCCGACTCCTACCGCACCGCCCCGCGCACCGCCCCCACCCCGGTCCCCGACGGCCCGCCGTCCCCCGACCGCACCCTCCTGGAAGCGGCGGTACGCGCCATCCGCGCCGGCGACCTCGCCGCCACCGCGGAACGCAAGCCGGTCCACGCCCCCGCCCAGGCCCCGGCCCCCGGCGCCCTCCCGCGCACCACCTCCGCCGAGACCCTCGCCACCATGCAGGCCGCGGTCCTGACCAACTCAGCGGTCTGGATCGGTTACGTCAACGCCGACGGCGCCGCCAGCCAGCGCGTGATCGCCCCCGTACGGGTCGAGGGCGGGTTTGTGACGGCCTACGACCACACCTCCGACGAGGTCCGTACGTACCCGCTCCACCGGATCACGGGCGTGGCGGAGCTGGCGGACGATTCGGTCTGAGGGACATGCCGGTGCCCGGCCGCCACTTCGGGACGGCCGGGCACGGGCGCGCATCACAGGGTCCGCGCGCGCATCACAGGATCCGCGCTGGATCAGCGCAGGTTCAGCGCGGCCAGCCGCAGTGGACGTGGGTGCTGTGCCCGGCGCTTCCCGGCCCGAGTACCTCCTTCGCACCGAGCTTCTTGCAGGCGGTCATCAGGGCCCGGTGCGGGGCACCGCTGCCGACATGGCGGCCGTTGATGTAGTTGATGTCGAAGGCGAGCCCGGCGTAGTGCTTGGAGCGGGAGCTGTGGTCGCCGCCGACGATCTCGGAGACCGAGACCCGGTAGCCGTACTGGGTCCGCAGCTTCAGCAGCCCGTTCAGCATCCGGGTGTCCAGCGCGACCCGGCGGTTGGGCCGGTCGCCCCAGGGGCTGGTGAGCGCGCCCCTGCCGTTGGCGGTGTCGATGATGTTCTGCCGGGCGGTGGACGCGCCGTGCGGGCGGCTGACGTGGGTGGTGGCCAGCGAGATCCCGTTCGTACGCAGGATCTGCTTCGCCTGCACGGCCCGGTTCGGGGTGGCCGGGGCCGTGGTGGCCGAGGCGCTGGCCGCGGTGCCCATGAGGGCGGCGAGGGCGACGGCTCCGGCGATCAGGCGCGGTGCGACGGTGCTGACAGTGCTGACGGTGCTGACGGTGCTGACGGTGCTGACGGGCATGGGTGACTCCTTGTCAGGTGCGGTGGTGCGATGCGGTTGTCGGGCGTGGTTTTCGGGTGGCGCTCGGTCGACGCGCCTCGGTCGACGCGCCTCGGCCGGTGGTCAGCCGGCCATCTGCCGAAGCTGGGCGAGGCTGCCGCGGAAGACATTGCGGTCGCTGGTGCCGCGGCCGCCGGTGCCCGGGATGCCGGGCGTGCTGCCGCGGTCGGTGTGCTGCCAGAACGTCCAGGAGCGCCCGGCACCCGGGACGGTCTGCGGCTCCTCGGCGTCACTGCCGTAGCGCGCGAGCCACAGCGGATACCCGGCGAAGACCTGACCCTTGCCGCCCATGCACTCCTTCACGAACGACGCCCGCGTGTAGACGATCGGGGTGACCTTGAAGGCCTTCCGCACCTCCTGCAGAAAGACCGTGAGCTGCTGGGGGCGCAGCGCGCCGGGGCAGACCTCCTTCCGGTTGCGCTGCACCTTCTCCACGTCCAGGACGGGCGGCAGTTCGCCGGCCCGGTTGCCGCGGTAGCCGGCCGCGCGGACGGTGGTGATGAACTGCCGTGCCTGGGCGGCGCCGTCGGTGGTGCTCTTGGGGTCGAAGAAGTGGTACGGCGCGTGCAGCAGCGACGTACGGGACACCGCCGCGTAGTCACGGCGGAACCACCGGTCCCTGCCCGCGTCGCGGGGGCCCTGGGTGGCCTTGAGGAACGCGAAGCTGTTGGCCCTCGCCACCCGGTTCCAGTCGATCCGCTCCTGCTCCCCCGCCCGTGGTCGTAGTGGCTGGTGTCCACCCCGGCTACCGGGTACGACGAGGGCGGAGCGGCCTGCGCCGCCGGCGCGACCGTCACCAAAGCGGCGAACGCGGCGCCAAGTGCCGTACAGGCAAGGGCGGTCCTTACCCGATCGGGTGATGTCAGGGGCATGGTCGGTTCCCTCGTTTCGTTGCTGCAAAGGTCCGTTGGAGATCTCCGCCGCCGGATCCGCGCAGGCCGGAGCAACCCTTGGCCAGGGATGGGAGCGGAGTGGGAGGTGCGGGGCTCGGCCGGCCTCGCCCCTCAACCATGCAGCACCAGCAGGGGACTTCACTACGATCTGCCGGGCTCAGGCTCATGCATCGATGCAGCGGCCTGATGCACCGCTCCGACCTGCGTCTATGCAGACGTACGCGGCAGAGCGGCACAACTTGAGGACACACGAACGACCCGGGGGAAGCATGACGGGACCAACCGGAGCGGATCGGGACGCGGGCCGGGCACTGGCCGAACTGCTCAGGACCTGGTGGGAGTTGTCAGCACGCGACGGCCGCCCGAAGCCCACCCAGCAGTCCCTGGCCGGACGCCTGGGCATCGACCAGACCACCCTCTCGCGCTACCTCAACCCCAAGCACCCCTCCACCGCCCCCCTCAAGACCGTCGAACTCCTCCACACGGTCCTGCGCGCACCGGACGCCGACCTCTCCCGGGCCCGCACACTGGCCGAGTCCGCGGCGGCCCTACCGGCCCGAAAATCACCCCGTACGGCCGACGAGGCGCCGGCCACAACGACACCGGACGCGACACCACCGGCCGCGACGGCATCGGCCACGACACCGGCCGCCACCCCGGCCGAGCCACCCCCGACCCCACACCGCACGCCCGCCCCACACCACACACCCACCCCACACCGCACGCCCGCCCCCGGCCGGAAGGCCACCCCCCGCACCACCCTCGCCCTCCTGGCCGTCCTCACCCTCGGCACCGGCATCGGCCTCGGCTGGAGCGTGCTGGCCCACCGCTCCGGTCCGGACGAGCCGGAGGTCCCGGCCGCCGCGGCGGCTTCCGCCCGCCCGGCGGTCTCCGGCTGGCCACTGGCCCGCAAGGGCCACCTGCTGTGGTCGGCGCGCACGGTCCAGTACCTGCTCCAGGCCCACCACTACGACGTGCAGGCCGACGGCGACTTCGGCGTCGCGACGGTGGCCGCCGTGAAGAAGTTCCAGGCCGACCATGGCCTGCTCGCCGACGGCAAGGTCGGCGACCAGACCTGGTCGCACCTGATCATCCGCGTCGATTCCCACAACGACGCGAAGCCGGCGGTTCTGGCCCTCCAGTACCTCCTGAACAACACCGGCACCCCCACCGACATCACCGGCATCTTCACCCCCTCAACCACCCGCTCCCTCGAAGCCTTCCAGCACGCCCACGCCCTCCCCACGACCGGCGTCGCCGACCTCAGCACCTGGCAGACCCTCCTTGCGGCACAGGGCCCGGCCATCCATCGCTAACGGTCCCGCGCCTGTCCCGCACCACCGACGTCCGCCTCGTCACGAAAAGCGGCCGCCTCGGCTTTCCGCATGCTCCAGAAGCTCCGCTCAGGGATCAGCGCTCCGGCGGCCTGCGCATGCCGAAGATGTAATGGTTGAATGTATTTGACCCATGACCGCACCCTGGCGGACATGGCACGAGTCCCAGATCTGCAGTGTGAATCGTGGTGGTGCCCCGCATGTGGCCTTTCCTCCGCATCATGCCGACCGATATCAGAACACTCCACGTCCGAAGGAATGGTGCGGTACCTGTGGTGCAACACCATTGGATGGATCATCGCCCGCTCCGACTTTCAGCTGATCCAGGTAAGCCCGAACGGAAATGGCCGGACCGCTGACCGTGGGGTTTCGTAACACCCGAGAAGGTCATGTGAAGCAAAATCATTACGGCCGCCTGGGGGCTGTGCTGTCGGCCGATTTGATCAATCTGTCCGAGACGGACGCCGCAAGCATTCAAAACCTTCTTGAGGCACACGAAATCCGTCGCCCGGAAGTCGTCGATGCCGATGTGGAAGGCTTTCGACGCTGGCGGGATCAACTGGCACGCGCGTTTCGTTCCGGAGATTCGGCCGAGCAGTGCTCAGCTGTGAATGACCTGCTGGTGGAGGCGACAATCCGTCCATGGGTGAGCACCCATGACGGCCTCCAACCTCATCTTCACTTCGTACCCGACTCGGCTGACGTGCTCTCCCGGGTCAAGGCGGTCACCGCTGGTGGTCTTGCCTTCGTCCTGTGCTGGGAAGGGGGAGCAAGGCTGGGGCGATGCATGCGCTCCGAGTGCTCCCGAGCGTATGTGGACACGTCCAGGAACGGGCGACGGCGGTATTGCACGGCGCGCTGCGGGAACACCGAAGCAGTGATGCGACATCGTTCCCGACACTCAGGCCCGAAGCCTTGAACAATCTCGGCACCGCCCTGCGCGAGGGCGGCGTCGGCGACGGCGTCGAGGGCCGGCGTGCGGAGGCATCTGAACCGGTCGCTAACGGGTCACGGCCGCGATGCGGCACACTGGACGTTTGGCCGTATGTGCGGTCGAGGTCTGCGGTCGATGTCTGTGATCGACGGCCGGGAAGCGAAAGGCGAGGCGCGTGAACGGACCCCTCATCGTCCAGAGCGACAAAACGCTGCTTCTGGAGGTGGACCATGAGCTGGCGGACGCCTGCCGGCGGGCCATCGCGCCCTTTGCCGAGCTGGAGCGGGCGCCGGAGCACATTCATACGTACCGGGTGACGCCGCTGGGCCTGTGGAACGCGCGGGCGGCCGGGCACGACGCCGAGCAGGTCGTGGACGCGCTGGTGCAGTTCTCGCGGTATCCGGTGCCGCATGCGCTGCTCGTCGATGTCGCGGAGACGATGTCGCGGTACGGGCGGCTCACGCTCACCAAGCACCCCGCGCACGGGCTGGTGCTGACCAGCACCGACCGCCCGGTGCTGGAGGAGATCCTGCGGTCGAAGAAGGTGCAGCCGCTGGTCGGGGCGCGGCTGGATGCCGACAGCGTCGTCGTCCACCCCTCCGAGCGCGGGCAGATCAAGCAGACGCTGCTCAAGCTGGGCTGGCCGGCCGAGGACCTGGCCGGTTACGTCGACGGTGAGGCGCATCCGATCGAGCTGCGCGAGGACGGCTGGGCGCTGCGGCCGTATCAGCAGCAGGCCGTGGAGGGCTTCTGGCACGGCGGCTCGGGTGTGGTCGTACTCCCGTGTGGTGCGGGAAAGACGCTGGTCGGGGCCGGTGCGATGGCTCAGGCGCAGGCCACCACGCTGATCCTCGTCACGAATACGGTCTCGGCCCGGCAGTGGAAGCACGAGCTGGTGAAGCGGACCTCGCTGACCGAGGACGAGATCGGCGAGTACAGCGGGACGAAGAAGGAGATCCGCCCGGTCACCATCGCGACGTATCAGGTGCTGACCACGAAGCGGAAGGGCGTCTACCCGCATCTGGAGCTGTTCGACTCCCGGGACTGGGGTCTGATCGTCTACGACGAGGTGCATCTGCTGCCCGCGCCGGTCTTCAAGTTCACCGCCGATCTGCAGGCGCGGCGGCGGCTGGGGCTGACCGCGACGCTGGTGCGGGAGGACGGCCGGGAGTCGGATGTCTTCTCCCTCATCGGGCCCAAGCGGTTCGACGCGCCGTGGAAGGAGATCGAGGCGCAGGGGTACATCGCGCCCGCGGACTGTGTCGAGGTGCGGGTCAATCTGACCGACTCGGAGCGGCTGGCGTACGCGACGGCCGAGACCGAGGAGAAGTACCGCTACTGCGCGACCACCGCCAGCAAGCAGTTCGTGACCGAGGCGCTGGTCCGTCGGCACCAGGGCGAGCAGACCCTGGTCATCGGGCAGTACATCGACCAGCTGGACGAGTTGGGCGAGCATCTGGACGCGCCGGTGATCAAGGGCGAGACCTCCAACGCCCAGCGGGAGAAGCTCTTCGGCGCGTTCCGGGAGGGCGAGATCTCGGTGCTCGTCGTCTCGAAGGTGGCGAACTTCTCGATCGATCTGCCGGAGGCGACGGTCGCGATCCAGGTGTCCGGCACCTTCGGCTCGCGCCAGGAGGAGGCCCAGCGGCTGGGCCGGGTGCTGCGTCCCAAGGCGGACGGCCACGAGGCGCGCTTCTATTCGGTCGTCGCCCGCGACACCATCGACCAGGACTTCGCCGCACACCGTCAGCGCTTCCTGGCCGAGCAGGGCTACGCGTACCGGATCGTGGACGCGGACGAGCTGCTGGCGGCGGACGAGGACGTCTGAGGCAACGACCCCGGTGCGGTCCGCCGCCCGGCTCAGACCGCCCGCGACCGGGTGGTCAGCTCGTGGTCGAGGCGCGGCGACGGGATGCGGCCGCCCGGGGCGCCGGGGCTTCCCTCGGCATCGGCGGTCTGCCGCGTCCACCACATCAGCGCCCCCAGGAGCGCGAGCCCGAGCAGCGGGTACGGGGCCGCGAGCGGCAGCTGCCACCAGGAGAAGTGCAGGTCGAGGTCGCCGGCGTGCGGCACGATCCACATCGTGCGGACGGTGAAGGCGAGGGTGACGGCGGCCAGCAGCGCCCGGCGCCACGGGTGGCGCCGGGTGTGCGCGGCGAGCGCGATGAGCAGGGGGACACACCAGACCCAGTGGTGGGACCAGCTGATCGGTGAGACCAGCAGCGCCGTGACGGACGTACAGAGCACGCCCCAGGTGTCCAGGCCGCGTCGCAGATGGACGCGGCGGGCCACATAGAGGCCGGCCACCGCGGTCAGCAGCGCCGGCACCGCCCACAGGAGGCCTGGTTCGGGGTTGTGCAGCACCCGGCTGATCAGGCCCTGGAGGGACTGGTTGTCGACGATCCAGACCTTGCCGACCCGGCCGGTCTCGAACATCCGCCGGGTCCAGAACTCGATGCTGGCATCGGGCAGGACCAGCCAGCCCAGCAGCACCGAGCACAGGAACCCGGCGAGGGCGGTGAAGGCGGCCTTCACCCGGCCGGTGATGAGGAGATAGACGGCGAAGATCGCGGGGGTGAGCTTGATGCCTGCCGCGATGCCGGTGGCGAACCCCTTGAACCGGGCGCCGTCCGGGCGCCCGAGGTCCCACAGGACCAGGCAGGTCAGCGCGAGGTTCACCTGGCCGAAGACGAACGTCTGGAAGACCGGTTCGAGCCAGAGCCCGAGCGCGGTCGCGGCGAGGAGGACGGGTGCGGTGTGCGCGGCCTTGCGCAGGCCGGCGGCCTTGCAGGAGAGGTGGATCAGCAGGGCGAGAAGGGCGGCGTTGACGAGGACGCAGACGACTTTGAGGGTGCCGAGGGAGAGCCAGGTCGTCGGGATGAAGAGCAGGGCGGCGAAGGGCGGATAGGTGGCCGGAAGCGCCCACTTGGTGACCGTGAAGCCATAGAGATCACCGCCGGCCGCGGCGGCCTCGCCCTCGGCGCGGTAGACCACTATGTCGGACATCGGCAGCGGCTGGACCTTGTACAGCACCCACAGTCCGGCGAACGATGCCACCAGTAGCGCGGCGGCGAGCGCCAGGCGGCGGGGGCTGGTGGTGCTCTGGGCCCAGGTCTGTCTCCACGTCCACGTCCGCGTCCCGTCGGCGGCAGACACCCGTTGACCCCTCCTCGTCGCCCTGAGCGCGCCCTCTGCGGCGACGCTAGTGGATCGAGGCCGACCGTCCGTAACGGTTTCCGGTCATCCGGATGTCGACAGGGAGTCGGCTTCTCGCGCGTGATCGTGCGCGCTTTACGCATGATTTGTACGTGATCAATGTGCCTTCCTCGTCGTGATTGTGCTCGGTGTGTGCGGACGGAGTCGTGTGGTGTACGCGCACGGCGACATCCGGCGGCCGTGCACCGGCCCGTGTCGCGGTGCCTGGTGATCAGTCGTCCGCGTACTCGCCCATGACGGCGACGCTGAAGGCAGCCGTGGCGAAGACCTTGATCGCGCGGAGTGCGTTGCCCACGAAATAGCGGTGCTCGTGGACGGCTGCCGCACCACCGGCGGAGTCGGAACCGAGGGCCGTGGCGCCCTTGACCGGGTGGAGGGAGGCGGGGTGGAGGGGAGACGGAGGAATCGCTGCGCTGCTCATGTCTCCATGATGGATTTCACGCGATTGCAGCACATCGGTCCATGGTTCCATCCCGCGCGGTCCGTACGTCAGACTCCAGGCCCACCCCGTCCCCTACGGGAGACGGACGGTTCTCAGGGTTGTCCACCACGGGTACGGCTGCCCGCATACCGCCGAAAATCCGTTGGCGCGCTCTTGAGCCGCTGACTACAATCGCGCGTCTGCCTGCCTCCCGCCGAGGAGTGCCGCCGCCCGGTCGGAAACCGGTCGGCCCTTCGCTTCACGCCGATGACCCGCGCAACGCATGACCTGCGCTACGCACCGATACCGGCCCGCCGCGCCCGCTCCCGACGGTGCGCGCCCGCCGCAGTACATGCCACCGGAGGCAACGCCGTGCCCTCGCACGCCCGCCCGTCAGCCGACCACCACCCCCACCCAGGCGACGACGACCCCCTGGGGCGCGAACGCTCCCATCTCGCCGCCTCCCGCGCCGCCCTGCGCGCCATGCGCGAGGACGCCGAGGCGCTGAACATCGCCGACGTCACCGCGAACTGGGTCAACGCCAAGGTCCTCCAGCGCGAGATCGACACCCGCATCAAGGCGCTCGCCGACCTCTCCCACACCCCCCTCTTCTTCGGCCGCCTCGACTACCTCCACGCACCGGGCATCGACCTCGCCGAGGGCGCCGAGGGCGAGGACTTCTACATCGGCCGACGGCATGTCCACGACGCCGACGGCGACCCCATGGTCATCGACTGGCGCGCGCCCGTCTCCCAGCCGTTCTACCGGGCCTCCAAGAAGGACCCGATGGACCTCAGACTGCGCCGCCGATTCGGCTACACCGCCGGCGAGTTGACCGCGTACGAGGACGAACACCTCACCGACCCGGCAGAGGCCGAGCAGACCAGCCGGCTCCTCCAGTCGGAGATCGAGCGCCCGCGCGTCGGCCCCATGCGGGACATCGTCGCCACGATCCAGCCCGAGCAGGACGAGATCGTGCGCGCCGGCATCGGCGGTTCGGTCTGCGTCCAGGGTGCGCCGGGCACCGGAAAGACGGCGGTCGGTCTGCACCGTGTCGCGTATCTGCTGTACGCGCACCGCGAGCGGCTGGCCCGCTCCGGCACCCTCGTCATCGGCCCGAACCGCTCCTTCCTGCACTACATCGAGCAGGTGCTGCCGGCCCTCGGCGAGCTGGAGGTCAAGCAGGCCACGGTCGACGACCTGGTCGGGCATGTGGAGGTGCGCGGCACGGACGAGGCGGCCGCCGCG
This sequence comes from Streptomyces inhibens, assembly GCF_003389455.1. Taxonomy (GTDB): domain Bacteria; phylum Actinomycetota; class Actinomycetes; order Streptomycetales; family Streptomycetaceae; genus Streptomyces; species Streptomyces inhibens. The sequence goes on from NZ_QUAC01000172.1 coordinate 19,996, forward strand.
ACCGTCAAAGGCGACGCACGGATGGCCGAGGTCCTGCGGCGGGCGGTCCGCTCGCACATCACGATGCCGCAGGAGCCCTGCATGGTGGTCCGCGGCTCCCGCCGCTGGCGCGTCCCGGCGTATGAACTCGAAGAGATCGTCAAGGAGTTGATGGACCGCGACATCCGTTACGGCGCGGCCCGCGAGGCCCTGCCGCAGCGGATCGCCCATGCCGTCCTCGTCCGGATGGAGCAGGCCGGCGAGGCGCCGGACGACCGGGTGCAGGACGCGGTGGCCCGTAATGCCGCCGTGAAGGCCGCGGTCAAGGCGGTCTGGCCGCCGGTCGATCCGGCGAAGCTGGTGCTGCGTCTGCTGGGCGACGCCGAATTCCTGGCCGAGCAGGCGGCGGACATCCTCACGCCCGAGGAGCAGAAGACGATCCTGTGGACCAAGCCGGCCCGCAGCGTGAAGAGCGCCAAGTGGTCTTCCGCGGATGCGGTGTTGATCGACGAGGCGATGGACCTGGTCGCGCGCACGCACTCACTGGGCCATGTCGTCCTGGACGAGGCGCAGGACCTCTCCCCCATGCAGTACCGCGCGGTCGGCCGCCGCTGCTCGACGGGCTCGGCGACCATCCTCGGCGATATCGCCCAGGGCACCACCCCGTGGGCGACCGACACCTGGGAGGAGGCGCTGGCCCACCTGGGCAAGCCCGGCTCGACCGTCGAGGAGCTCACCCAGGGCTTCCGCGTACCGCGTGAGGTCATCGCCTACGCGTCCCGGCTGCTGCCGGCCATCGCCCCCGACCTGACGGAGGCCACGTCGATCCGTGAGTCGGCGGGCGACTTCGAGATCCGTACGGTCGAGCCCGCGGAGCTGACCGCCGCCACCCTTTCGGCCTGCGACGACGCGCTGACCAAGGAGGGCTCGATCGGCCTGATCGCCGCGGAAGCCCGTATTCCGACGCTGCGCGCGGCCCTGGAGGCGGCCGGTGTGACCTGCCTGGCCCCCGGCGAGGAGACCTCGGCCGAGTCCCGGCTGACGCTGGTGCCCGCCACGCTCGCCAAGGGTCTGGAGTACGACTACGTGGTCCTGGACGAGCCGGCCGCGATCGTCGACGGCGAACCGGACGAACGCACCGGGCTCCGCCGTCTGTACGTATGCCTGACCCGGCCGGTGTCCGGCCTGACGGTGATCCACGCGGCACCCCTGCCGGACCAGCTCTCCGACCACTGACGCGGATCAACCGGGACCGCCGGAGTCGCACACCTACCGACCCGGAACTCCCTTACACCTCAAGGGACTTGAGAAGCGCATCCAGGAGGCCGGGAAACCGCGCGTCGAGGTCGGCGCGGCGCAGCTGCACATAGCGGTTGCGTCCGACGACCCGCGTGGAGGTGATCCCGGCCTCTCGCATGATCCGCATATGGTGCGACACCGTCGACTTGTGCAGATGCCCGAGCCCCAGCCGCTCCGACGAGCAGTCGCACTGCTCCCCGCTCGCGTAGATCCGCAGCAGATGCAGCCGCGTCGGGTCCCCGAGCGCATGCAGCACCTTCACCAGCTCGATCTCCCCGCTCCCGGGCTGATCCAGCAGCGCACCCGCATCGTCACCGTCGCCGCTCACCACAGCCTCCTCGTCCTCATGCGCCTCTCACTCACCCACCCACTCTATTTCCAGCAAACTGTTTGACATCCATCAAACACTCTCTATTGTTTGACGCACATCAAACCTACCTCGCTGCCTACCCCGCCACGCTCGTACCGGGAAGGACACCCGTGCGTCTCCGTCTGCTTCTGCTCGCCCTAGGCACCTTCGCCGTGGGCACCGATTCCATGGTGATGGCCGGCATTCTCGGCCTCATGGCCCGCGACCTGGACATCTCCGTCCCCGCGGCCGGCCAGATGGTCACCGTCTTCGCCCTGTCCTACGCAGTGCTCGCCCCGGTCCTCGCCACCGCCACCGCCCGGTTGCCGCGCCGCCGCGTGCTGCTGACTGCGCTCACCGTCTTCACCGTGGCCAACGCGCTGAGCGCCATCGCGCCCAACTACCCGGCCCTGCTGGCCACTCGGGTACTCGCGGCGGCCGGCGCCGCGCTCTACACCCCGACCGCCAACGCCGTCGCCACCACCCTCGTACCGCCGGAGCGCCGCGGCCGCGCGCTGGCCACCGTCCTCGGCGGCATGACCGTGGCCACCGCACTCGGCGTCCCCCTGGGCACCTACATCGGCCGTACGGACTGGCGGCTGACCATGTGGCTGGTGGTCGCCCTGGGAGCCGCGGCGTTCCTCGGCCTCGCCCTCCTGATGCGCGGCCTCCCCGCGCCCACCGCCGCTCCCGACCTGCGCACCCGCCTCACCCCGCTGCGCAACCGCCGTGTCCTGGGCGCCGCGACCACCACCCTGGTGTTCTTCCTGGCCATCAACACGGTCTACATCTACCTCGGCACGGCGGTACGCCCCGCCACCGGCGGCGACGCCGGGCGGCTCAGCCTGATCATGCTGGTCACCGGCGTCGCCTCGGTCGCCGGCAACTGGCTGGGCGGCCGGGCCGTGGACCGCCTGGGCACACGCGTCGTCCTGCTCACCGGCGGCACGGTGTCCGCGGCGCTCTCCTTCGCCCTCCCCTGGGCGTCCACAACAATGACCACCGCACTGATCTACGCCGCGATCTCCCCCCTCGCCGGCTGGGCCGTCGCGGTCGCACTGCCGCACCGCCTGGCATCCATCGACCCACCCAACGCCCCACTACTGATCTCCCTCAACAGCAGCGCTCTCTACCTGGGCGTGGCCTCCGCGGGCGGCGTCGGCAGCCTCGCCCTCACCGTCCTCGGCGACCGCTGGTTCCCCTTCGCCTCGACCGCACTGACCCTCGTGGCACTCACCCTGGCAGCACTCACCACCCGCCACAGGACGCCCACACCCCACACCACAGCGCAGACAACCCAGCCCACACCAACCACACCACCAACACCGCAGCCGTCCACCGCCCCCACAGCCCCAGCCGTATCCGCACCCACCCCCACCCCGCCCACACCATCCGCTCAGACCCGCTGAACCACCGGCAGATCCAACGCCTTCCGCCACTCCCGTACGGCTGCCGCCTCCACCGGGGCGGACCAGCCGGCGGGCCGGGCGGCGCCCCCGATGTGGAACGCGTCGAGACCGGCCGCACGCAACGCCGGCACATGGCCGAGCCCGAGCCCACCGCCGACCAGGATCCGCGGCGCATACCCGGGCTCGCCCGCCGCCGTACGCGCCTGCTCGGCCAGCAGCGTGGACAGCCCCTCGTCGACACCCCCCGCGGCACCGGCCGTCAAATACGTGTCGAGCCCCGCGGTGCCCGCCGCCCCCGCCAGCTCCTTCCGCAGCGCGTCCCGGTCGGCGGCCCGGTCGATGGCCCGGTGGAAGGTCCACCGGCAGCCGTCGATCACCTCGGCCAGCGCGCCCACCGCGGCAAGATCCGGCCGCCCGTCCGGCGTCAGAAATCCGAGGACGAACTCCTCGGCACCCTCCGCCCGCAGCGCCGCGGCCCTCTCGCACAGCGCCGCCACATCACCGGCCGCGAACCCGTCGGCGGCCCGCAGCATCACCCGCAGCGGAATGTCTACGGCCGCCCGGATCGCCGCGAAGGTGGCCCGGGACGGGGTGAGCCCATCGGCCGCCATATCGGTGACAAGTTCCAGCCGGTCGGCCCCGCCGGCCTCGGCAGCGACCGCATCCTCCGGGCCGAGCGCGATCACCTCCAGCAGCGCGCGCTTGCTCATATGACCCCAATCCTTCGGTGACGACGTAACGAGAGAGATGGCACAGACGACAACAAGAGGTCTAGTCCAATATCCCAGCCTAAGGCCGCCCGGCACTCCGGGGGCCATATCACCACCCGCCCGACCGAAATCCGCCCATACGCCCCACCTACCCGGCCACCTTGCGCCCAGCACCCCGTAGGCCACACCCGTCCCCCCGCCCCCAGGGCACAATGTTTCGCATGACCCCCGTGTCCCGTACGGCAGACACCACCGACCCGGCACCGGAGCTGCACCGGCGCTGGGCCGCCACCGTTGCCGAGGCCCGCGGCTCCAGGAAGCCCGCGGCCCCCGGAGGCGCACCGGCTCCCGACCCCGCCCCGTACGCGGACAACCTCCTGTCCCGATGGAGCGAGCCGCACCGCCGCTACCACACCGTCGATCACCTGGCCGCGGTCCTCGACCGCATCGACGAACTGGCCGATCACGCCGACGACTTGGCGGTCGTCCAGTTGGCGGCCTGGTTCCACGACGCGGTCTACCGGCCGGACCGCTCCGAGAACGAGGAACGCAGCGCGGCCCTCGCCGAGCGCGCGCTGCCCGAACTGGGCATCGGGGCGGCCCGTACGGCCGAGGTCGCGCGCCTGGTACGGCTCACCGTCACGCACGATCCGGCGCCCGACGACCCTGACGGCGAGGTACTGTGCGACGCCGACCTCGCCGTACTCGCCGGTTCACCCGACCAGTACGCGGCCTACGCCGCCGCGGTCCGCACCGAGTACGCCTTCGTCCCCGACCCCGCCTTCACCACCGGCCGCTCCGCCGTACTACGCCAACTCCTCGCCCTACCCCGCCTGTTCAGAACCCCCATGGGCTACGACCTCTGGGAACACACGGCCCGCCGCAACCTGACCACCGAACTGGATCTGCTGGGCGGGGCGTAGCCGAGGTAGTGGGGGCTGGCGCTTCGCGGGGTTCGCTGTGTGCCGCGGGGCCGGAGGGGCCGCACCGAAACCCGTCCGCGACGCCCGCGCCGAGGACGGGTTACCGGGTGTCCCCTCCGGCCCCCCACCCACCAAGCGAACGCGAACCGGCCCCAGCCCCGAACAAAGCAACACCCCCGGGAATGTAAGGCCTCCTACCGCTGTTAGTAGCTGACATGCCAGCCCCACCCGCTCCC
>NZ_QUAC01000173.1 GCF_003389455.1 Streptomyces inhibens
CGCCCCGGAGCCTGAGCTCCGGGGCGTTCGCCGTATCCGTCGGATGTTCGGGGGGTCAGCGCATCTTGCCGCCGCCCCTGGGCATCCGCATGCCCTTGGGCATCGGACCCTTCGGGACCGGCATGTTGCTCATCAGGTCGCCCAGCGCACGCAGCCGGTCGTTGACCGCCGTGACCTGGGCGCCGGGGAGCACGCGCGGCAGCTTGAGCAGCGTCGTACGGAGCTTCTTCAGCGGCACCTGGTCCTCGCCGTCGCCCACCACGATGTCGTGGACGGGGGCGTCGGCGACGGTGCGCGCCATCCGCTTCTTCTCGGCGGCCAGCAGGCCGCGGAGACGGTTCGGGTTGCCCTCGCCGACCAGCACGATGCCGGCCTTGCCGACGGCGCGGTGCACCACGTCCTGGTTGCGGTTCATGGCCACCGCGGGCGTGATCGTCCAGCCGCGGCCGACGTTTTCCAGCACCGCGGCCGCCGCGCCCGGCTGGCCTTCCATCTGCCCGAAGGCAGCTCGCTCGGCGCGTCGTCCGAAGACGATCGCCATCGCGAGGAAGGCCAGTACGAAGCCCAGGATCCCCGCGTAGATGGGATGGCCGATCGCGAAGCCGATGGCAAGGAGAACGCCGAATACGACGATGCCTACACCAGCGACGACAAGACCGACCTTGGAGTCGACCCGACGGGTCATCTTGTAGGTCAGGGCGATCTGCTTCAGCCGCCCGGGGTTCTCAGCGCCGGCAGCGCCGACAGCGCCCTCAGCGTTTACCTTCCTCGCCATACAGCGCAGTCTACGTGGCGTGCGGGCGCTGGGTCGCCGCGGCCTCCAGTACGTACTCGGCCTCGTACCGGTCCTTGGCACGGCGGCGGTCCTCCAGGACCGACGTCCAGGCGTTACGGCGGGCGGTGCGCTGCCCGCCGCGCATCAGTACGGCCTCGACGGCGCGCAGTGCGCCGGTGACGGAGGGGATGGGGAGGGCGGGGGTGGCGCGGAGCGGCGCGGCCTGCATGGTGGGTGACTCCCTCTGGCTATCGGAGAAGCAGGGGTGGTGCGGGAGCGGTGCGTGCATCCATCGTCACGGAAAGGTGTTACCAACGGATGACCTGCCGGTCAAACACCAATGAAACGTTGACGCGGCCCGCCACGCCCCCCGTCGGGGGAGTGCGGGCCGCGTGTTCTCCAGCATGTGCCACGTTTCACAAGATGGCGCGCCGGGGAGCTCAAACCGCCTGACTGGACGCCTCGACCTCGCGCCGCTCGATGGCCTGCTGGTAAAGGCGGCCGGCGCGGTAGGAGGAGCGGACCAGCGGGCCGGACATGACGCCGGCGTAGCCGATCTCCTCGGCCTCCTCCTTGAGCTCCACGAACTCGGCCGGCTTGACCCAGCGCTCGATCGGGTGGTGGCGCACGGAGGGGCGCAGGTACTGGGTGATCGTGATCAGCTCACAGCCCGCGTCATGGAGGTCCTGCAGCGCCTGGCTGATCTCCTCGCGCTCCTCGCCCATGCCCAGGATGAGGTTGGACTTGGTGACCAGACCGGCCTCGCGGGACTTGGAGATCACCTCCAGGGAGCGCTCGTACCGGAAGCCGGGGCGGATCCGCTTGAAGATCCGCGGGACCGTCTCGACGTTGTGCGCGAGGACCTCGGGGCGGGAGGAGAAGACCTCCGCCAGCTGCTCGGGGACCGCGTTGAAGTCCGGGATGAGCAGCTCGACGCCGGTGCCGGGCATCGTGGCGTGGATCTGCCGGACCGTCTCGGCGTAGAGCCAGGCGCCGCCGTCCTCCAGGTCGTCGCGCGCGACGCCGGTGATCGTGGCGTACTTCAGGCCCATGGTCTGCACGGACTCGGCGACCCGGCGCGGCTCGTCGCGGTCCAGCTCCTGCGGCTTGCCGGTGTCGATCTGGCAGAAGTCACAGCGGCGGGTGCACTGGTCGCCACCGATGAGGAAGGTCGCCTCGCGGTCCTCCCAGCATTCAAAGATGTTGGGACAGCCCGCCTCCTGGCAGACCGTGTGCAGGCCCTCGCTCTTGACCAGGCCCTGGAGGTGGTTGTACTCGGGACCCATTTTCGCCCGGGTCTTGATCCACTCGGGCTTGCGCTCGATGGGGGTCTGGCTGTTCCGGACCTCAAGACGCAACATTCGCCGGCCGTCAGGCCTTGGCATTTGCTGCCCGTCGGGTGCGACTGCGGACACGTCCGGCTCCCTACGACTTCGTTTCTTCGGCGTACACCAGGGTACGCCCGTTGATTCGCACGTCTTTACGTGCGTGGCAACCCTCTACGGCGGGGTTGCATTCCCGGCGGTGTCGGGGGTTCATGGCGGCGGCCCCTCGGGTCAGACCGCTCGGGGGAGGAGCTCGGCGCCCTCCAGGACGTCCCGCAGGTGCTTCTCGACGACGGGCAGCACCTCGGCGATGGTGATCTCGCGGCCCAGCTCGTTGGCCAGCGAGGCGACGCCCGCGTCCCGGATGCCGCACGGCACGATCTTGTCGAACGAGGTGTTGTCCGGGTTCACGTTCAGCGCGAAGCCGTGCATCGTGACGCCCTTGGCGACGCGGATGCCGATCGCGGCGAGCTTGCGGTCCTCGCGGCGCTGGCCGGCGTTGGACGGTGCGTACTCGGGGCCGTTCAGCCGCGGGTCGAACAGCTCGTCCGTCACCCGCGGGTCGAAGTCGAGGTTCAGCCCGCCCAGGGCCGCCCGCTGCTCCACCGGGTCGCCCAGGATCCACACACCGCTGCGGCCCTCGACCCGGGTGCCCTGCACGCCGAATTCGGCGCAGACCCGGATCAGCGCCTCTTCGAGGCGGCGGACATGAGCGACGACGTCAACCGGGCGCGGCAGCTTCTGGATGGGGTAGCCCACCAGCTGGCCCGGCCCGTGCCAGGTGATCTTCCCGCCGCGGTCCACGTCGACGACCGGGGTCCCGTCCAGCGGGCGCTCGTCCTCGGACGTGCGCCGGCCCGCGGTGTACACGGGCAGATGCTCCAGCAGCAGACAGGTGTCCGGTACCTCGTCGACGAACCGGGCGGCGTGCACCCGGCGCTGCTCCTGCCAGGCCGATTCGTAGTCCACGGCCTCGGCGCCGAAGCCCAGATGCACAAAGCGCAGCCCCTCGGGTGCGGGGGTCTCCCCCCGAGAGATCGCAGTCACGGCAGCTCCTCTTCGAACCTCTGTTGCACTTTGCTGCAACGTTGATGCCACTTCGCGCCCATGCCNCGAACCTCTGTTGCACTTTGCTGCAACGTTGATGCCACTTCGCGCCCATGCCACTGTACGGCCGCCGCTCCCGGTGCCCGCAGGCGGCCGGTGTCCGACCTGCCCCCGCCCCTGCTCACACGATCGGATGAACGCGTGGCGCAGGCCGCGAGAAAGGCTCCGAAGGCCGTTACATTCACGCCGTTCCACAAGGGCGATGAGCATGCCGGACAGGGGCCGCCGATACCGGCTGCCCGGCCCGGAAGGCAGGAGACCGGTAAAGCTGATGACGGAACGACCCCCGCACCACACGCCCAACCGCCAGCTCGCCGCGCTCATCGCCGAGGCGGGATTTTCCAATGCCGGGCTGGCAAGACGGGTTGATCAGCTCGGCATCGAGCACGGCCTCGACCTCCGTTACGACAAGACGTCGGTGACCCGCTGGCTGCGCGGCCAGCAGCCCAGGGGCACCACCCCCGCGCTCATCGCCGAGGTGTTCACCCGCCGGCTCGGACGCCGGCTGTCCGCCCAGGACCTCGGGCTGGACGCCTGTGCGCCGGTGTACGCCGGGCTGGAATTCGCCGCCACCCCCAGTGAGGCGGTGGACATCGTCAGCGGTCTGTGGCGCAAGGACTCCGGCAGCCATGCCGAGCTCCGCAAGATCGCCTTCACCCCGGCCGGGCTCGTGGTGCCCAGCCGGGACTGGCTGATCGGCCGCGCCGACGAACGCGTGGCCCGCGGCGAGACCGCCGCCGACGGCTCGGTCCGGGTGCCCGCCCAGGGCGGCCGGGTCTCGGTGCCGCGGCAGCGCCGTACCGAACGCGTCGACCGCACCCAGGGCTCCCGGGTCACCTCCGGCGACATCGCGGCGCTGCGCTCGGTCGGCGAGCTGTTCCGGGCGCTGGACCACGCCTACGGCGGCGGCCACGCCCGGCAGGCCCTGGTGCGCTATCTGGAGCACGAGGCCGAGCCGATGCTGCGCGGCACCTACGGGGAGGCCACCGGCCGCCGGCTGTTCGCGGCCGCCGCCGATCTGACCCGGCTGGCGGGCTGGACCTCGTACGACATTGCCGCACACGGCCTGGCGCAGCGGTACTTCGTCCAGGCCCTGCGGCTGGCCCAGGCCGCCGGCGACCGTGCGTACGGTTCCTACGTCCTGGTGACGATGAGCCGGCAGGCCGTTTATCTGGGGCACGGCAGAGAGGCCGTCCAGCTGGCGCGGGTCGCACAGCAGGGCATCGGCAGCAGCGCGCCGCCCGTCGTCCAGGCACTGCTGCACTCCGCTGAGGCACGCGGCCACGGCGTCCTGGGCGAGGTCCGGGCGTGCACGGCGGCGCTGGCCCGCGCGGAGCGGGCGCTGGAGACCGCCCGCCCCGGCGACGACACCCCGTACTGGGCGCGCTTCTTCGACGAGGCGCAACTGGCCGACGAGTTGGCGCACTGCCACCGCGACCTCCAGCAGTACCGCGCGGCCTCCCAGCACGCCGAACGCTCCCTGCAGCTGCGCGCCGCCGGCTTCGCCCGCAGCCGGCTCTTCTGCCGGGTGGTGCTGGCGACCGCGCGGCTGGGCCTGGGCGAGCTGGAGCAGGCCTGCACGCTGGGCGCCGAGGCGGCCCTGCAGGCCTCCGAGATGCGGTCCGTACGGGCCCATGAGTACGTCAGGGAGTTCGAACGCCGCCTGGAGCCGTACCGGGACGCGGCGGCGGTGCGGGGCTACCGGGAACGGGTGGCGGCGCTGGGGTGAGGCGCGTCGGCGGGCGGCGGGGCCCGGCCGTCGTGGTCAGGCCGCCGTACGCACGGTGTCCGGCTCCGTCGTGAGACCGGGCAGGCCGAAGTCCTGGAGGACGGCGCGGGCGGCCCGGCGGCCCGAGCTCAGCGCGCCCTGGAGCGTGCTGGTGTCCCGGTGATCGCCACATACGTAGAGACCGGACAGCACCCGCACGGTGCGTGGATCGTGCGGGGCCGGCATCGCGGGCACCGCGTAGGGGTCGTGATGGCCGGTCAGCAGCTGCCAGTCGTCGCTCCGGGCACCGTAGATCCGGTCGAGCTGGGGCCGGACCGTCTTGTCGAGGACGGACAGCGGCAGCGCCGCCGCGGCGCCGAGCACGGTCGTGGTGATCAGGGACCGCCCTGGCGGCGTACGGGACGGGTCGATCGCGCCGGCCAGGTAGGTGTACCCGACGGGGCCGTCCGTCGGCAGGATGAGCGCGGTGTCGCGGGACGGCGCGCCGCGGCCGCCGAAGGCCGCCGCTGCGGTGTGGTGCAGGACGGTCACCGGATGGAAGGCGGGCACCCGCAGCCCCGGCAGCAGCTCGGCCGCATCCCGCGCACCGGTCGCCACCAGTACCGCGCGGCAGGGGACGGGGCCGTGCTCGGCGGTGCTGACGCCGGTGGTGGAGACGGCGGTGACCTGCACGGACGTACGGACCGTGCCGGGCGGCAGCGCGGCGGCGAGCAGCTCGGGGACGGCCGAGGCGCCGCCGGCCGGCAGCCACAGCCGGCCCTCCACGTAGTCGCGCAGCGCCGCCGCGCCGCCACGGCTGGAGCCGCGCAGCTGCGGATCGCACAGCAGCGCGCCGAGCAGGGGCCGCAGGAACGTGTCATGGGCGCGCGGCGGGAAGGTGGGGCGGCTCGCCAGGGCATCGCGGATGGCGCGGTCGGCGGGTGGTGCCGAGGCGGCGCCGGCGGGGGGAGCGGCGGAGCCGGTGGTGCGGTCGGCGCGCGAGAGGGCGCGCGCCGCGGCGAGTGCGCCCCTCGTGCTCCGGGGCGCACTGATGCGATGCGCCCGTTGGCCGTTGTGGACGCACAGACCGGGCGCGAACGGACGCCGCGTCAGACCGCCGAGGCCCGGGGTGCGGCGCAGCTCGGCGGCGGAGACGGCCAGCGGCCGGGCGCAGCGGTCCAGCCGGAAGCCGTCGAGGAGGTCGGTGACGGACCGGCCGCCGATCCGGTCCGCGGCCTCCAGGACGGTGACCGACACTCCCGCGCCGGTCAGATGGCGGGCGGCGGCGAGACCGGCCGGGCCGGCTCCCACGATGACGACGTCCACGATCGATGCGGCGCGCAGCACATGCCCTCCCGAGATCGGTCCCAGCGGCGGTGCACCGAAGTCATGCCCGGTGCCGCCGCGCGGGATGCCGAGTGGTGTGTGCGAGGACGGTAGGGAGCCGGCGGCGCCGGCGACAGGGGGCGCCCGGGGGCGCGCCGGAGCACCCTTGGCCAAAGCTCGGTCTTGCGGGCCGGACGCCTACGCGGAGTGGACGGCCGCGCGGCTATGCGGCCCGCACCGCTTCGATGATCCGGGGATGGGCGAACGTGAACCCGGAGTCCAGCAGCCGGCGCGGAATCACCCGCTGGCTGCCCAGCACATCACCGGCGAACTCACCGAGCGCGAGACGCAAGGCCGGCGCCGGGACGGTGAAGAGCGTGGGGCGGTTCAGGACGCGGCCCATGACGGCGGTGACCTCGCGGTTGGTGACCGGTTCCGGCGCGGTGAGATTGACCGGACCGGCCAGGCCCTCGGTGCCGATGAGATGGCGCAGCGCCGCGATGTGGTCGTGCAGGGAGATGAAGCTCCAGTACTGGCTGCCGTCGCCGAGCCGGCCGCCCAGGCCGGCCCGGAAGATCGGGAAGAGCCGGCCCCAGGCGCCGCCCGAGCGCGCCACGACCAGACCGGTGCGGGCGAAGACGGTCCGGATGCCCGCGTCCTGGGCCGGCTTCGCGGCGTCCTCCCAGGCCACACAGACCTCCGGCAGGAACCCGGTACCGGCCGGTGCGCTCTCGTCCGTACGCCGGTCACCGGTGTCGCCGTAGTAGCCGATCGCGCTGCCGCACACAAAGACCCGCGGCGGGGTGTCCATCGAGGCGAGGGCCGAGGCGATGGCCCGGGTGCCCAGCACCCGGCTGTCGCGGATCTCCTGCTTGTAGGCCGCCGTCCAGCGATGGTCGCCGACCCCGGCGCCGGCGAGATGGACGACCGCCTCGCAGCCGGTCAGCCCGGCCGTGTCGACCTCCTGCCCCTTGGGGTCCCAGCGCACCTCGTCGGCGGCGGTGGGCTCGCGCCGTACGAGCCGGACGGCCTCATGTCCGTCCGCGCGCAGGGACTGTACGAGCGCCGTGCCGATGAGACCGGTCGAGCCGGTGATCGCGATCCGCATATGGCCCATACTGCCCGCACCGACAGGCCGGTGGCGGCATCTGCGGTCCGGCCCGCCGTGCCCGCTATGGCTTGAACCGGTCCCACAGGAGGGGGAAGCGCTCCGCCAGGGCCTGGTCGTCGTCGAAGTCGAGGTAGGTGCCGAACGGTTCGCGGGGCGCCGGGGGCAGTCCCAGGTCCGGCATCACGCCGCCGGTCATCTGCTCGTACGCCTCGTCGGCCGCGTAACCCAGCTCCTCGGCATCGCCGTCCACCGCCTCGTCGAAGTCGTCCAGCAGCTCGGCGAGCTGGTCCGGGTCGTGCAGCGCGCCCTCGAAGATCTCCCGGCCCTGGCCGATCAGCCAGCAGCGGAAGTAGTCGAAGGCATCGTCGCTCGCCCCGCCCAGCATCACGGAGGCCGCCGCCCACACATCCCAGGCGTACGCCCGGTTGTAACGGGATTCGAAGTGGCGGGCGAAGTCCACGACGGCGTCCGGGTCGAGCCCGAGCAGCCGCTCGACCAGCGCGTCGGCCTGCTCCTGGGGGTCGCCCTCGGCGGCCTCGCGCGAACTGTCGATCAGCTCCCAGAACTCCGTCTCGTCCATCACCGCTCCAGCATCTGCCCTGCCGCCGCGCGCCGCATGCCGAGTACCCCAGATGCGACGGGGTCGTTATCCGGACCGGTGACGGGGCGTCCGGAGCGGTGATCGCTCCTCCGGATCGGCGCTCCGTCGTGTGACCGTCCCAAGAATCACTCGTTGGAAGGCTTGCAACGACCGAACGACGGCATATCTGCCATTTCGTGAAGGGCTGTTTCAGGCGATGCCCATGGACGAACGCACCCGGGCCGAAGTCGAGCGGGCCGAGGCGGCCATCGTCGAGCACTACCCACGGCTCGTCCGCCTGGCCTACCTCGTACTGCCCCCGTTGATGGGCCGCCACCGCCGGGTCCTGACCGCGCACGGCCTGGTCCAGCGGGCGCTGCCGTGGCGGGCCCGCCGACCCCGACCGGACGGCGGGCTGCCCGCCCAGCGCGGCCCGGCGGCCGAATCCGGCTACGACCTGGTGCGGCTGCGGACCCTGCGGCTGGCGCTGGCGTACGAGGGACGGCAGGGCCTGGGGCTGCCGACCGTGCCCGTGGTGTGGGGGCTGCGGCTCTTTCCCCGGGCCGGCGGCGTCGATGAACTCGCCCTGGACCAGGCGCTGTCCGCCGTCCCCGCGGCGGTGCGGGCCGCCATCGGACTGTGGCATCTGGAGGGCCTGGACGAGGACGCGGCCCGCGCCGTGCTGGCGCGGGCCGGCATCGAGGACCCGGACGCGGCGCAGCGGGCGGCCGGGCAGCTGGACCGGGAGACCGGGGCCGGCGCCGCGACGCTGCTGAACTCGGGCGAGTTCGATCCGTGCACGGTACAGACCCGGCCGACGGATCTGCTGCGCCGCCGGCAACGGGTGCGGACATCGGTTGCCCTCGCCGCCGTAGTGGCGATCGGCGCGGTGGTGGCCGGGGTGCCGGGCGGCGACGGGGACCGGGCCGGGCGCGCCGAGACCGCCGCACAGCAGGCGCTGGACCCGGCCCGGCTGCTGCGCACCCCCAACGAGCAGTGGGCGGACACCTCCCGGGTGGACTTCACCGCCTGGCCCGCCCGCGGCCGGCAGGCCGGCGACAAAAAGCTGCTGGCACGGGCGCTACGGGTCTGGGCGGCGCCGCCCGCCGACGCCCGGATCACCGCGGCCGCCGACACCTCCACCCGGCCGCCCGACCATCCGCCGCAGCTGCTGTACGCGGGTCTGATCGACAACGTCATGGTGGTGGTCCTCCACGACGGGGAGCGCCTGGTCCGCTACGCCGAACCCGAAGACGCCACCCCCACCCTGCACTTCGCCCGCGTCGACGGCGCGGATCTGACGACCGGCGCCGCGCTGGTGATCGGCCGCGGCAACGGCTGGATGCGCTATTTGCTCGCGCCATGGATCTCCGATGTCGCCGTCCGCGACCTGCTGGTGGCCGGCGCCCCGGTGCACGGCCTGCATGTGGCCCCGGACGGGGTCACCGACCGGATCCCGACACCGCCCGCGGCGGGCGCCGGCTGCGGACGCTGGCCGGTGGCGCAATTCCGCTCCTCGACGCGGATCGTGGACGCCGCCGCGAACCCCGCCTTCCTGCTCACCGACCTCGACGATCTCGTCCCCGTCCATCTGACGTACCTGCCGCCGCCGTCCGGCGACCGGCCGGGCAGCGGCCCGCGCGAGGCGACCGGCCCCCCGGCGCTGGCCGGGCTGGCCCATACCGCCTGTCAACTACGGTCGCTGCGCGGCGCCGGCGTACGGTCCGTCAACATCTGGGCGTTCGCCGCGCAGCAGCTCCCGGAGAACGGCGGCAGCGCGACCTGGGTGTGCACCCGCGCCGACACCTGGCGCGGGCCCGGCAGCGTGACCGTACGGTTCCTGCCGCCCGCCACCCGCCCGGCCGACCCCGGGCGGCTCGCCGGACGGGCCGCCAACACCGCCGCATGCAGCCGCTTCGGACCGCATGTGGTCGGTGACGTCCACTGGCAGGCCAAGTCCGGGAAGTGGTATCTGCTCGCGGCCGGCAGCCGGGAGGTCGGTGGTATCGACGCGACGGGCGGGGTACGCGCCACCGGCACATCGGCCACGCTCGCCGCACCGGCCGGGCAGAACGCCTCGGCCGAGGTCGTCGGACGACTGCGGGGCGGGGGGAGCGTGCGGGCCCTTCGGCCGTAGGCGGGAACGGTGGCGGGTCGCCGGTAAAACGGCCACGGAATCCGGACAGAAGGTGTCGGGTATCGCTGTCAGGGTCGCGGTGTACGGATGCGAGGCACCTGACAGCGAGGAGTGGCGTACGTGACGGAACGGAAAGAACTGGCGGGACGGGTGGCACTGGTCGCCGGGGCGACCCGGGGCGCGGGCCGGGCGATGGCGGTGGAGCTGGGCCGGGCCGGTGCCCTGGTGTACGTGACCGGGCGGACGACCCGGGAGCGGGTCAGCGAGGTCGGCCGGCCCACCGAGACCATCGAGCAGACCGCGGAGCTGGTGACCGCGGCGGGCGGCACCGGGATCGCCGTACCGACCGACCACTTGGAGCCGATGCAGGTCAAGGCGCTGATCGAGCGCATCGACCAGGAGCAGGGGCGACTGGATGTGCTGGTCAACAGCGTCTGGGGCGGCGACCGGCTGATCGAGTTCAACACCAGGCTGTGGGACCTCGATCTGAACAACGGGCTGCGGATGTTCCGCCTCGGCATCGACACCCACATCATCACCAGCCACTACGCGCTGCCGCTGCTGATCAGGCGGCCCGGCGGACTGGTCGTCGAGGTCACCGACGGCACCGCCGCCTTCAACCGCACCTACCGTGACAACCTCTGCTTCGACCTCACCAAGAACGCCCCGCACCGCATGGCCTTCGGCCTCGCCGCCGAGCTGACGGAGTACGACGGCACGGCGGTCTCGCTCACCCCCGGCTTTCTGCGGTCCGAGGAGATGCTCGACCACTTCGGGGTGACGGAGGAGACCTGGCGCGACGCGGTGGCCAAGGAGCCGCACTTCGCCATCGCCGAGTCGCCGGCTCTGATCGCCCGCTCGGTGCGCGCGCTGGCCGCCGATCCGGACAGGCGGCGCTGGAGCGGACAGTCGCTCTCCAGCGGCCAGTTGGCGAAGGAGTACGACTTCACGGACACGGACGGCTCCCGGCCCGACTGCTTCGGCTACTTCGAGGATGTGGTCTTCGGGGGGAAGGACGCGAGCGCGGCGGACTACCGGTAGCGGTGCCCTCGCCTCGGGGTACGGAGAGCGGGCTACGTATACAGGGCGGCCGTCCGTCGGGCGGCCGCCGCGAAGCGCTCACGCAGCCCGGAGGGCGCGAGTATCTCGCCCTCCGGGCCGAGCGCCAGCAGCTGGGCGTAGGCGACCTCGGCGGACTCCACGGCCAGGGTGACGGTCAGCCGGCCGTGCGCGTCGGGGCCTCCGGCCGCCTGGGCCGCCTCGATCGCCTCGCGAGCCGCCATGCGCTCGGTGACGTACGGCAGTTGCAGCACGCCACGCTTCGAGAGCCGGAGCACCACCTCCTCGCGCAGGAGGGAGCGGGTGAACTGCGTGGCCCGCTCCGCCCAGAACGCCGGGAGGTCGAAGGACTCGTCGCGGAGGAAGCGGCCTCCGGTCGTGCCGGTCATGCCGGTCCTGCCGACCTGGCTGCTGTCGTCCGCCCCGCCACCCTCGTCCGCGCCGCTACGCTCGTTCGCGTCGCCGAACTCGACCGCGGTGAACCGGTCGACCCGATACACCCGGTAGTCGCCCTGCGTACGCGCCGCCAGATACCAGACCCCCGCCTTCAGCACGAGGCCGTACGGCTCCAACTCCCGCTCCACCTCGGTGCCCTTACGGAGGTAGCGGGCGGTGATCCGGCGGTCGTCCCAGACCGCATCGGCGATCGCGGGCAGCAGGGCGGGGGTCTCGGGCTCCTGATACCAGTTGGGTGCGTCGAGATGAAAGCGCTGGGCGGCGCCGGTCGCGGCGTCCCGCAGCTCGGGCAGCAGGGCGGCGGAGACCTTCAGACGGGCGGCGGAGGCGGCGTCCGCGAGCCCCATCTCGCGCAGCGCGGAGGGGACTCCGGACAGGAAGAGCGCCTCCGCCTCGCTGCGGCCGAGGCCGGTGAGACGGGTGCGATAGCCGCCGATGAGGCGGTAGCCGCCGGCCCGGCCGCGATCCGCGTAAACGGGCACCCCGGCCTCGGAGAGGGCGAGGACGTCCCGGGCGACCGTGCGCTCGGAGACCTCCAACTCCCGCGCCAGCTCGGCGGCCGTCATCGACGGCCGCGACTGGAGCAGCAACACCATCTTGATCAGCCGGGCAGCACGCATACCACCATCATGCCGAGGCCCACTGACAATGCCGGGGGCCGGGACGGGCGGGACGGTATGGGCAGGCGGGAGATACGGGGCGGGCAGGCCAGGTGCGCCGGACAGGGCGGGCGGGCCAGGTGCGCCGGACGGGGCGGGCAGGCCAGGTGCGTCAGGCGGGGCGGGCGGGAGAGCCCAAGCCGCGGAACCGCACCACTACACCCGCCCACCCCCCGAAGGGGGGTGGGCGGAGGGGAAACAAGATAAGAAGGCCC